>JAQGLD010000210.1 GCA_028293055.1 Alphaproteobacteria bacterium | reverse complement strand
GGGAGCCACCGACATCGCCGCGATGAGCGCGGTCGGGCGCGATCCCAACCACCAGCTGATGCTCAAGTCGCAGATGGACCTTGGCGAGCGTCTGACCCTCGACGTCGGGCTCAGGGCGATCGACTCGCTCAAGCAGCCGTCCATCCCAGCTTATACCGAGGCCAATGCACGGCTCGGCTTCCGGGTCGGCGACTCGCTCGAGCTGTTCGTCGCGGGAGAAAACCTGCTTCACGACCGCCATCTCGAGAGCAACGACACCGACCAGGGTCAGGCGGTGGCCCGGATCGTCTATGCCGGGGCGCGATTCCACCTCTGATGGCCCGGGCCCTCCCCTTGATCGCCGCACGCCTGCTGCGCGGCCTGTTCGCCGCCAGTCTGCTCGCGCTTTCCGGGCCGGCGCCGTCCCAGCCGAGCGAGGCCGCGGTCAAGGCCGCGTTCCTCGGCAAATTCCCGGCCTATGTCGGCTGGCCGGCGGAATCCCGGCCAGCCGCCGGAGAGCCGATCATCCTCTGCCTGATCGGCGGCGACCCGTTCGGAAAACTGATCGACGACGCCGTGCGCGGGCAGCAGATCGATCGCCATCCGATCCAGGTCAAACGAATCCCTCGCCCGGACGACGGGGCCGGATGCGCCCTTGCCTTCGTCGCCGGAGCGTCGACAATCGAGGCGATGAAGGGCAAGCCAGTGCTCACCGTCACCGACTCCCGCAACAGCGCGCAACGCGGAATGATCCACTTCGTCGTCGATCAGGGCCGGGTCCGCTTTCACATCGATCAGGCCGCGGCGGTGCGAAGCCGTCTCGCGATCAACTCCCGACTGCTCGCTTTGGCGCTCACCGTGAAGAAGGACTGATGCCTACTCACCCCACCCGATTCGCAAGCGGCGGCAGGACCATCCCGATCATGATGGGCCTGCTCGCCATGCTCCTGGTTGCGATCGGGATCGGCGTTATCTTCCAGAACGAAGCCAATTATCGGGAGCAGAAAACCCGCGAAACCAATGTCCAGGCCGAGATCCTCGCCGCGAGCGTGACTGCAGCGCTCGATTTCCAGGATGCGCCGACCGCGCGCGAATCGGTCGACGCCCTTCGCGTCAATCCGCAGATCCTGGCGGCCGGAATCTATGGCAAGGATGGCGCTCTGTTTGCGGGATATGAGCGCCGCCCGAGGTCATTGCCCAACCGCGCCCTCGCCTGGCCCGCCGCCGGGGACAATATGGTCCTCGCGGTCTATCCGATCGTCCGCAGTGGGGAACGGATCGGCACCGTCTACCTGCTCTCGCAGCGCGAGCCGCTCAAGCGGCGGATCACCCGTTACGGAATCGTCGCCTTGCTGCTGCTGCTCGCGGCGATGATCGTCACTGCGCTCGGAGTCGCCCATAATCTGCTGAGGCGGAGCAACCGGGCGCTGGGCGAGCGCGCGGAAGCGCTGAGCGACGCTTATGCCGAGCTCCAGGTCCAGGTCGAGGAGCGCGCACGCGCCGAGGAGCAGCTTCGCCAGGCGCAGAAGATGCAGGCGCTCGGCCAGCTCACAGGAGGAATCGCCCACGATTTCAACAATCTGCTCACCGTGATCCAGGGATCGGCCGACATATTGCGGCGGCCCGACGTGGACGATGCCAAGCGCATCCGTTTCGCGGAGGCGATCGTCCAGACCACCGGCCGCGCCGCCGCGCTGACCGCCCAATTGCTCGCTTTCTCGCGGCGCCAGCCGCTCAAGCCCCAGGTCATCGACCTCAACCGCAAGATCCGCGCGATGACCGAATTGCTCGATCGAACCCTCGGCGAGCGGGTAGAGGTGGTTAGCGATCTCGCCGCCAATCCGTGCCGCATCGAGGCCGATCCGGCCCAGCTCGAGGCGGCGATCCTCAACGTGGCGGTCAATGCCCGCGACGCCATGCCGGGGGGCGGCAAGCTCACCATTCGCACCGGCAGCGCCTCGCTCGGCGAGGACAAGCCGGCGATGGCCCTCGCCTTCGCCGACACCGGCTCCGGCATCGGCGAGGAGGATCTTGCGCGGGTCTTCGAGCCCTTCTTCACCACCAAGGCGGTCGGCAAGGGAACCGGGCTCGGGCTGAGCCAAGTCTATGGCTTCGCGGCCCAGTCCGGGGGCGATGTGCGGGTGGACAGCCGCCTCGGCGAAGGCACCACGGTCACCATCCTGCTGCCCTGCAACCTGCATGGCCACGAGGAAGCGGAGGAAGAGATCGAAGCCCGGCCGGTGATCGTCTCGAGGAGCGGCAGGATCCTCGTCGTCGACGACAATGAGGAGGTCGGCATGTTCGCCGAGATCCTCCTCCAGGAGCTCGGCTACGAGGTGCGCAGGGCAACCAGCGGAAGCGAGGCGCTCGAGCTGGCCCAGTCCGAACGATTCGACCTGGTCTTCACCGATGTCGTGATGCCCGGGATGAGCGGGCTCCAGCTAGCCGAGGCGCTGGACAGGGCGCGGCCAGGCCTGCCGATCATCCTCACCACCGGCTTCAGCGACGAGGTCACCCGATCCGGCAGCGGCGGCCGGCCGGTGGTGTTCAAGCCCTACCGGCTGGAGGCGCTGACCGAGGCGATCGACAAGGCGCTGCCGCGGAAGGTCTGATTCCGGGCCGGCCGCGGGCACCATCGGTCTGCGCGCGCATCAATGTCGCCCAGCGACATCTTGCGATCCGTTCAGACTGCGGTAGGTTCAAAACCGGAACGGGCTGCACAGCAAATCGGGAGAGAACGCCGATGCCTCAATGGGCTTACGAAACGCTGGTAATGGTCGCCTTGGGACTCGCAACGAACGGCGCCCTGACTCTTCTGATCCTCAATCCGATCGTCGCCCTGAAGCAGCCTCCAACCAGACGGGCAGCATATAATGCAGGAATTGCGTATCTGATCTGCGCCACGATCGTGACGTTTTCCGATTTAGAGGACGGCCCGCTGCCCGTTGTCTTTCTTTACTTTTTCCCTAGCGCCGTGCTTGTCTTCCTCTATTGGCGATGGGTTTTCGGGCGAGGCTGGATAGAGGACCCCGCGCAGCTTGCAGATGGCGATGTCCTCGAGGATGACGATTGGCGTCACGGCGCAGCCAAGGTCGCCAGCCGTGCGGCGCGCGAAATCGGGAAAAGATGAGTCTGGCGCATCGCTGACGGGTGCCGCGGCCTCTCACTGGCGAATGGTCGGGGAGACAGGATTCGAACCTGCGACCCTCTGCTCCCAAAGCAGATGCGCTACCAGGCTGCGCCACTCCCCGCCTTCGCCGACGGCCTCGGCGGGCAAGCCCGCCTAATTCGACCGCCCTTAGCCCGTAACGGGCTGGCTTGCCAGCCAAAGCAGCCCCAAGGCTAGCCGAGCCGGCTGGATCGCCAGCCGAAGCCCCGAAAGCTGGTGGGCCCGGAGGGACTCGAACCCCCAACCAAGCCGTTATGAGCGGCCGGCTCTACCATTGAGCTACAGGCCCCTGAGCTGTCGTCCGAGCGGATAGCGGAGGGAGTCGCTTTTGGGAAGGCGGCAACGGCATGGAGCGCCGATCTCGATCGCAGAACGGCCGCTCACCTTTCCCGACAGGGCGGCAAGGCTCCGACCGTGGCGACAGGTCGCTCCAGCCATAAGCCAGCTCGGACAGGGTCGTGCCCCATTCTTCGGCGCTTCGTGCGCCGACGACGGCGCCGCCGAGCCGTTCGTAGAAGCTCCGGGCGGGCGCGTTCTCCCGCAACACCCAGAGCGACGCTCCGCTCCGGCCCTGGTCGACCAGCGCTTGCGCCATATGGCCCATGAGCGAACGCCCGACTCCGCCGCGCTGATGGGATTGGAGGACGTAGATCGCGCCGAGCTCGCCGTCATAGCCCTCGCGCTTGAGGCCTTCGTCGCGCTGGCCGCTGCAGGCTCCGAACCCGACCATCCGATCGGCGTCTTCCGCGACCCATATCGCGGTTTTCCGCATCACCGCCGGATCGCCGAGGATCGAACTCCACATCGCCGCTCGCGCCGCGACCGAAAGGCTGTCGAGCAGTCGGGCGGGGAGAAGCCGGAAATAGGTCTCGCGCCATGACGCGACATGCAGCGCGCCAAGTGCCGCGGCATCCGTCTTGCTTGCCCTGCGATAGCCGATCTCGCCCACCTGCCCCGCCCCCGGATCCGACGATCTGCGGACTATGAAGGCATCGAGCCGCACCGACAAGAAAGG
>JAQGLD010000022.1 GCA_028293055.1 Alphaproteobacteria bacterium | reverse complement strand
TCCCTCGGCGCCACCACTACGCCCTGGCACGGCCCGGGCCGCATTTTCAAGCCGCTCCAGACGACGGGGCCTAAAGGTCTGGAAGGACCTGCGAGGCTTCGCCCCAGCCCTGCAGGGCCCGGCTCTGTGCGCGCTCGATCAGCAAATCCGCGTCGCGCAGGGTGTACCGATTGCCGCCCTCATAATCGTCCAGCTCGTCCCAAGCGATCGGCGCGGCGATCGGGGCCCCCGGCCGGGCTCGGGTCGAGTAAGGCATGACTGCAGTCGAGCCGCGCTGGTTGCGAAGATAATCGAGGAACATCCGGCCCTTGCGAGATGCCTTTGAGAGATTGGCAGTGAACCGGTCGGGCTCGGCGGTGGACAAGGCGACGGCGAAGCGCTGGGCGAAATCCTTCACGGCCGGCCACTCCGCCTCAGGGGTGAGCGGCACGATGACATGCACGCCCTTGCCGCCGGTGAGCATCGGAAAGGTCTGCAGTCCCATGTCGGCGAGATGGCGCTTGATGTCGCGCGCCGCCTTGCGCACCGCATCGAAGCCGAGGCCTTCGTCGGGATCGATGTCGAAGACCAACCGGTCGGGCTTCTCGACATCCTCGTTTCGCGAGCCCCAGCCGTGGAACTCGATTCCACCCATCTGGACGCAGGTGAGCAGGCCGGCCAGATCGGCGATGTAGATGTAATTCTCGGTCTGGCCCTTTTTCTCCACGATCGGGATCTGGTGGACATGTGCTCCGAACGTGCCGGCATCGTGCTTCTGGAAGAAGCATTTCTTGCCCCGGCCCTGCGGGCAGCGGACGAGGGTGAGCGGGCGATTGGCGACCCAGGGCAGCATGACCGGGCCGACCGCCCGGAAATAAGCGGCGAGCTCGCCTTTGCTGATATTGTCCTCGGGAAAGACGATGCGCTCGGGATTGCTGATCCTGATCTTGTCGGCCGGGGCTTCGGGGAGCGGCTGCGGCTCCTCGCGGACGACCTGCGCGGCAGGTTTGTCGCCGCGCAGGCCGAGGAAGCTGGCGTGACGGACCACGCCCTCGGCGGTGAACTCGGCGAAGGCAATCTCGGCGACCAGCTTCGGCTTCACCCAATGGGCGCCGCGCGCCTCGGCCCTTGGCACGGAGACCGCGGCCTTGTCGGTCTCGATCTTTTCCAGCCTGGCGCGCAGGTCCTCGAGCGTCGCCATGCTGAAGCCGGTGCCGACCTTGCCGGCATAGCGCAGTTCGCCGCCCTCGTTGACCGCGAGCAGCAAGGCCCGGATCGCCCGGCCCTTGCTCTCGCTCGGAGTCCAGCCCGCGATGACGAATTCCTGGCGGTGGGTGCATTTGACCTTCAGCCAATTCTTGGTCCGGTCGCCGCGATACGGAGAGTCGGCGCGCTTCGAGATGATCCCTTCCTGGCCGGCCTCGCACATCGCCTCGAACAGTTTCTCGCCTTGGCCGACGATATGCTCGGCATAGAGGATGAAGGGGGGCTTGCCCTCGCCGACCAGCGAGGCGAGCCGCGCCTTTCGCTCGACATTCGGGACCCTGGCGAGGTCCTCGCCGTCTATCTCGAGCGCATCGAAGAGGAACAGGGTGAGGCCGCGGCCGCCCTCGCTGATCGCCTGCTGGAGCGCGGAGAAGCCGGTCTTGCCCTTGTCGTCGAGCGCGACGATCTCGCCGTCGAGCAGAGCCGAGCCGATCTCGAGCTGCTGCGCCGCCTCGATCAGCTCCGGAAACTTGTCCGACCAGTCGAGGCCCGATCTCGTATAGATACGCGCCTTGCCCCCGGCGACCGCGAGCTCGCAGCGATAGCCGTCATATTTCATCTCGTGGATCCAGCCGGATCCGTCGGGAACATGGTCGACCAAAGTCGCCTTCTGGGGAGAGCGGAAGGCAGGCAGGGCCATTCCTCCCCGGGATGGGGAGGGGGACCGCGCTGGGCGCGGCGGAGGGGGGGCTGATACCCGTGCGGAACCCCTTCCACCAGCCTTGGCCTTCGGCTTCGGCAGCTCCCCATACCGGGGCGGCTTCTTCCACCCGGGCAGCTCCTTCGCCTTCTTCCCGGATTCGATCTCGAGCATCGTTCGCCCGGTCTTCACCGAGGTCAGATATTTCTCGACCAGCCCGGCCGAATTGCCGGCAAACTCGTCCTCGATCTTGCGCAATATCCAGTTCTCGTTGCGCTCGCCGGGGCGCGGCTTGAGGCGGATCATGATCCAGTCGCCGTTCATCCGCTCGCCGTGGAGGGTGAAATGGAGATGGCCTTCCTCGATCGTCTTGCGCGGGTCCTTGCCGGGCGTCGGCACCCAGATGCCGCGGTCCCACAGCATCACCGTGCCGCCGCCATATTCGCCCTTCGGGATGGTGCCCTCGAACGTCGCGTAGGAGAGGGGGTGGTCCTCGGTGCGGACCGCAAGCCTCTTGTCGGCGGGATCGAGGCTTGGACCGCGAGTCACCGCCCAGCTTTTCATCGTCCCGTCCATCTCGATCCGGAAATCCCAGTGGAGCCGGGTGGCGTCGTGCTTCTGGACCATGAAGGCGTTGCCATTCCCCCAGGAGAGCGTGTCGAACGTCCCCTTGGGCTCGGCAGTCTTCGCGAAGTCGCGCTTCCTGTTGTAGGTATCGAGGGGATTGGCGGGCTTTACCACTCAGATCCTCCCGCTTGGGGCAGGGGGATCATGCGAAGCATGGTGGAGGGGCTGCCACCGACTCCAAGCCAGCCCTCCACCACGCGCCTTCGGGCCGCGGTTCCCCTCCCCGTACCCGGGGAGGATATCACGCCCGCTTCCTCGCCGGCGCAGCCTTGGCTGGCGCCTTTTTCTCCGCCGCCTTCTTCGCAGCCGGCTTCTTCGCTGCGGCTGACTTCTTGCCGCCATCCGCCGCCGCCGGCTTCTCGATCGAGCGCTTGAGCGCGGCCATGAGGTCGATGACATTGCCGCCGCGCGCCGGGGCCTCCTCGCTGTCGGTCTCGACCTTCTTGCCCTTGCTCTTGCGGTCGATCAGTTCCTCGAGTGCTTCCATATAATGGTCGTGATATTTTTCCGGGTCGAACTTGCCGGCCTTGCGCTCGATCAGCGTCTCGGCGAGGTCGAGCAGCTCCTCCGGCGGCTTGGTGTCGGAAATATCGCGGAAATAGCTCTGCGCCTTGTTGACCTCGTCGGCGTAGCGCAAGGTTTCGAGGACGATCCCGCGCCCGCATGGCTTGAGGCTGACCAGATATTCGCGGCCGCGCATCGCCAGCTGGCCGATTCCGACCTTCTTGGTATCGCGCAGCGCCTCGCGCAGCACGATATAGGCTTCCTCGGCGAGGTCGTCGGCGGGAACGACGAAATAGGGCTTCTCGTAATAGAGGACATCGATCGCGTCGTAATCGACGAACTGGGTGAGCTCGAGCGTCTTCTTGGACTCGAGCTTCACCCCTTCGAGCTCCTCGTCCGAGACGAGGACATAGGAGCCCTTCTCGATCTGATAGCCCTTGACGATGTCCTCCGGATCGACCGGCCCGACTCCCGGCACGACCTTTTCATATTTGATCCTCTTGCCGGTCGGCTCGTGGATCTGATTGAAGGCGATCTGGGCGCCGCTCTTCGTCGCCGAAAAGATCTCGACCGGTATCGAGACGAGCGCCAGCCGGATCTGGCCCTTCCAAAAGGCCCGTGCGGCCATGGTCATTGCTCCTGCGAATCGATTCGTTGCCGATTCAATCCGCAGCCCGACACTCGGTTCCCGTCAGACCGGTATCTCGGTCGTATACTTGACCTGGCGCAGCGCGAAATTGGACGCCGCGTGGGAGACGGAAGGGTGGGCGAGCACTCCGCGCATCACGAACCGGTCGTAATCCGCGACATCGCGCACCGCGATCCTGAGCAGATAGTCCCATTCGCCGGACATGGCGTAGCATTCGACGATCTCCTCGCGCGACTGGATGAACGCCTCGAACTCGCCGCGCGCGTCGGTGGTCTGGTGGCTCATCCGGACCTGGCAGAGCACATTGACCGAGCGGCCGAGCGCGGCCGGATCGGCGAGCCGGACATGCTTGCCGAGCACCCCTTCCTGCTCGAGCACTCGCACCCGCCGCCACACCGAAGCCGAGGAGGCGCCCACCTTGTCGGCGAGCGCTGCGCTGCTCAGATTCGCGTCTCGCTGCAATTCCCGAACGATCCGACGGTCAATTGCGTCCATCTGAAATGCTGGTTTCATGAATAGGGACATATCCGGAAAAGCGTTTCAAAACCACTCTTCCCGACAATCACTCTGATAGGCATTTCGAGCGGCTGGCTCCTAATGTAGGGCAGCGTCCGGACCGAGGTGCGGACAAAGGAGTGAATGATGCAAAGCGGGGTTCTGGTCGCAAACAGCCCAACGCTCTTCGACAGGCTCGGAGCGCAGAAGCCCGACGCGCTGCTTCAGCTGATCGCCTTGTGCAATGCCGATCCCCGGCCGGACAAGATCGATGTCGGAGTGGGAGTCTATAAGGATTCGGCCGGCAACACGCCGATCCTGCGTGCGGTCAAGAAAGCCGAGGCGATCCTGCTCGAGACGCAGGAGACCAAATCCTATCTCGGCTCGCAGGGCGACGCCCGCTTCGTCGAGCTGATCAAGCCGATCGCGTTCGGCGAGGGTGCGTCCGGCGACGACCGCATCGTCGGTGTCCAGACCCCCGGCGGCTGCGGCGCGCTGCGGCTTGGAGCCGAGCTGATCGTGGCCGCCGATCCGGACGCCCGTATCTTCGTCGGCCAGCCGACCTGGCCGAACCATGGTCCGCTGATCGAATGCGCCGGAGTGCGGATGGTCAACCATCCCTATTACGACAATCAGAGCCACGCGATCCTGTTCGACGAGATGATGTCGGCGCTCGGCGAAGGGCGGCCCGGCGATCTCGTCCTCGTCCACGGCTGCTGCCATAACCCGACCGGCGCCGATCTCAGCCTCGACCAGTGGCGGGCGCTCGCGGACATCGTGTCGCGGCGCGGGCTGATTCCGTTCGTCGACCTTGCCTATCAGGGGCTCGGCCACGGGCTCGAGGCGGATGCCGAAGGCACGAGGCTGGTCGTCGAGGCGGCCGACCAGGCCCTGGTCGCGCACAGCAACGACAAGAATTTCGGTATCTATCGCGAGCGCACCGGCTCCCTGTTCATCAAGGCGAGCAGCAAGGCCGCCGCCGGCACTGTGATGAGCAATCTGCTCGGGCTCGCGCGGACGATGTGGTCGATGCCGCCCGACCACGGCGCGGCGGTGGTCCGGATCGTGCTCGACGATGCCGATCTGCGCGCCGACTGGCGCTCCGAGCTCGACGAGATGTGCGCCCGCATCCGCAGCCTGCGCGCCCGCCTCGCCGCCTATGACGAGCGGCTCGCTTATATCGGCGACCAGAATGGGATGTTCTCGATGCTTCCGCTCAGCCCCGAGCAGGTGCTCGCGGTGCGCGAGAAGGACGGGATCTACATGGCGGGCTCCGGTCGCTTCAACGTGGTCGGC
Source organism: Alphaproteobacteria bacterium (assembly GCA_028293055.1). Taxonomy (GTDB): domain Bacteria; phylum Pseudomonadota; class Alphaproteobacteria; order Sphingomonadales; family Sphingomonadaceae; genus Allosphingosinicella. Next base: position 1,047 of record JAQGLD010000022.1, on the reverse strand, counting down.
CTGTCCGACGACAATGTCGACCGCTTCGCGGCGGCGGTGGTGAGGGAAATGGATGGCTGAAGAGACCCTCCTCGAGGTCGAAGCGTCTGCGGAGTCGGTGGACCCCGACTTCGATTGGCGCCGTGTCGCCTATCTGCTCCATGTGAGCCGGGCGATGGACAAGCTCGAGGAGGAGAGGCTCGTTCCCGAGCGCAAGGTCCTCTACCAGTTCAGCGCGCGCGGCCACGATCTCGCCCAGATCCTGCTCGGCAGCCGGCTGATCCACAAGAAGGATGCCGCTTGCGGCTATTACCGGTCGCGGCCGCTTCTGCTCGCGCTCGGGGTGGAGATCGAGGATGCGCTCGCCTCGGGCATGGGCCGCGAGGGCGGCTATTCCGACGGTCGCGATATCGGAGTCGTGTTCAACTACCCCAATCCCGGCGGCTGCCCGGCTCTGCCCATGTCCGGCGGGGTCGGCGCGCAATATACGCCGACCGCCGGCTGGGCGCAGGCGATCCGTTATTATCGCGAGGAGCTCGGCGACGAGGCCTATCGCGGCGCGATCGCAGTCGTGCTCGGCGGAGACGCTTCCGCGGCGACCAACGGCTTCTGGTCGGCGCTCACCATCGCCACTACCCAGAAGCTGCCGATGCTCTTCTACATCGAGGACAATCAGTTCGGAATCTCGGTCCCGGCCAGCTTCCAGACTCCGGGCGGAGACATTGCCGCCAATCTCGCCAGCTTCGCCAACCTCCATATCCTCTCCGGCGACGGCACCGACCCGGCAGAGGCGGCGCGCCTGCTGACCCAGGCGGTGGCTCATGTCCGCGAAGGGAAGGGGCCGGCCCTGCTCAAGCTGACCGTGCCGCGCCTCCAGGGCCACAGCTTCCAGGATACCCAGGCCTATAAGAGCGCCGATGTGGTCGACGCCGAATGGGCGCGCGATCCACTGCCCAAACTCAAGGCCTATCTGGTCGGAAATGTGATCGACGAGACCGAGTGGGACGAGATCGGCCGGCGTGCCGCTTCGGCGGTCGAACGCGCGCGCGCCGCCGCCGAGGCGCGCGA
>JAQGLD010000009.1 GCA_028293055.1 Alphaproteobacteria bacterium | reverse complement strand
GGGCGGGCTTGCTGCGAGCGCGCCGATGAAGGCCGCGAAGGCCGATCCGGTCTACGCTACCTCTTCGCCTGGCGCCCGCCTTTGCTCGAACATGCCTGGGCGGCCGGTCACTTCAGCGAGGTCGCCGCCCGCACTGCAACTCGCGTCCGACCGACCTAATGTGCTTGCGCAGGGGACACGCACGGAACTTCGCCGGCCGTCCAGTCGGAATCATAGGTCGCCGGCACTTTCTCGCCCTTGCCCACGGCCCCCTTCTGACCGGAGGGATTATAGGAGATCCACCCCATGCTGTTATCGAATGCGGCGATCCGCCCATTGTCGCGCCGGGCGGCTTCTGCATCGATTTCCGGCTGTTCGACCCGCGACCCGCGCACCATCCGGATGGACCCGTCGCGCAGTTCCCATGCGCGGTGATAGTTCCGGCCGAACATCCGCTGGTCGAAGCTCGGCTTCGACGACCATTGTTTCGCCTGCGTGGAACTGGGCAATCGTACGGTAGTGACGTGGCAATCATATTCCGGCTTTGTATAGAAAGGCGCATCCTGGCTCTGATCTGCTGCGCGGACGCGCCGGTCGGGCGGGCTGAACCCACCGCCGGGAAGCGCGTAGGATTTTGCGCCGTCGCCATCGTCGTCCCAATCTATCGTTCCGGTCCCCGTGATCGTCAGGATGCTAGCCCTCGCCTTCTGGTCGTAGTGCCACTGGACGTCGTCGATAGCCTGCCAGAACCCGCCGGTGGCGTTCTGGCGGTAAGCCGCCAGCAACTGGCCCGGTGTCGCCGAGGAATATTGCACCTGCTCCTGCAGGCCTTTGACTCCGCGAACGATGTCGGTCGACACAATCCGCGCGGGTTTGTCGAAGCCGGCCCGCGCATCGATCTCGATCAAACCTATTTCGTCGGGAGTAGTCGGTGGCTGCCACGCCAGTTTCTCGAGCTCACTCCCCTTCACGCTCAGCGGCAGAACCTCGCTGACGGGGAAGACCGGCCGCTCGCTGGGGGGCGCGACGGGTGGGAGCGTTCCATCCAGCCAATAAGCCTTTCCGTCGATGTGCGCGCGCACCAGGACATGATCGAACAATTGAGGTATCGGCAGGCGCTGATCGAAGCCGTCGTCGGCGCCGCTGGAATTGACGAGCACCGCCTCAGCCTCAACTCCGAGCTGCGCCAGCAATGCCAGCAAGAGCGCGGTCTTCGCTTTGCAGTCACCGTAGCGGCGCTGCCAGGTCTCGTCGGCTGAGGCCGGGGTCAGATTGCCGCGATTGAGTCCGACATAGATATATCGCACGTCCTGCTGGACCAACTTTAGCGCGGCGCTCGCGCGATCCAGCGGACTTGCATAAGCTGCAGCGATGCGGGTCGCCTCGCGCCTGACAGGGGAATCAGCGTCGAGGCTCGCGGCCTTCACGTAGAGCGGGGCGAAAAGGCGCGAGAAGGCGGGCCAGTCCGGGAAGTCGCTATACTCGACAACGCGTTGCCACTGATAGCGCGCTGGCGCGTCCTTGGGCGGCGATAGGGCAGAGGGATTGTCGAACCGGAAATCGATTTGGCGCTCCGCCTTCTGCATGGCCGCAGTCATGTCGGCGGTCATCTTGAACTTGGGCTTGTAACCATCGTCCCAACCCAGCCCCAGATGATATCGGCCCGGCGATGGACTAGGCGCGAGCATGAGCAGGCCACCGCGGTGTTGGCCGAGCGTGGGATCGCTCTCGAAGGTGGTGAGTTCGACTTCCAGCTCGTCACCCACGCGCAGGTCCGGGACGCGAAGTACCGCGGTCAAGGTTCCATCCAGCCTGGCCGCTTCGAGCTGATCCTCACGGCGCAATATCTCGAAGGTCGAATCCTTGAGGACATCGATCACTTGGCCATCGCGAAAGACCTTGATCTCGTGAACAATCGGTGCGCCCGCCGCAGGGTTCCAGGCGATCGAGATGTTGCCGAGCTGTAATGCGCTCGCTTGAAGGAGCTTGATCCGGGAGCCGACAAACTGCGCCTGTGTCTTATCGCTCAGGTGAATCTCGAGATCCTGGCGGCGGATGAACACGGGTCCGGCTGGGGCCTCGGGTACCGGCAACAGCTCGGACAGGGTGGCCCATGCCGGGGCGGGAGCGCGACGGACCTGTTGCGACTGAGCGTGCAAGGGAGCGGCGACGCAAAGAGACGCCGAAATCAGGAACCAGACGCGCACTACGATCTCCCATTCAGTCGGCGGCCATTGTGGCAGAAGTGCGATCCCTTTCAAGTGGTTGCGGCAGAGCCGACTGAATGACCGCTCTCACCTGGGGCCGACGCTCAATCGTCCGGTATTTGGGGGACACTACTAATTGGAAACAGAGCCCTGCCTGGATTGGAGCCATGGACAGCACTCCAAAAGCATCGCCCGAATTTCACGGCGCGTTACGGCCGACCCATTCCGTCGTCTCTGACCGAGACGCCTTCCTCGGCCCACTCTTCGTCGGCATCGCCGCCCTGTTCGGGCCACTGATCGCGGGGCTGGCATCGCACGACCTCGACCAAGCTGCCCGTGGCCGGTGCTACCCGCATGCGATATTTCGCGGTCGGGCCGGCTGGCGGTGCGCTTTTTGTTGGGTTCGTCGCATGGGTTTGCGCCAGAAGCGGCGACGTGGCGACTTTCGGCGCGAACGGCTCTACGAACGTGCGGAGTGAACCAGTAACCGAGCTGAAAGTCATGACCGACACGCCCTTCTACCCCGTCGGAATTCCGGGCCGGCCCTGGAGCGAGGACGAAAGGAACCAGTGGCGCGCGCGCCAGACGCGTCGGCGCAGCTATCACGAAGAGGTGGTGCCCCGCATTGAAGCCCTCGCTGCCCGATTCGAGAAGATTCTCTACGGCCAGCTCGAATATGCCGGCGAAGGCTACGAGCTCTTCGCCTTGCGGAGCCGCGCGTTCGAACCTGCTTTGCCGACCCTGCTGGTGACCGGCGGCGTGCACGGATACGAAACCAGCGGCGTGACGGGAGCGCTGGAATTCCTCGAGACACGCGCCGAGGCCTATGCCGGCCGGGTCAATCTGTTGGTGGCGCCGTGCGTCAGTCCATGGGCCTATGAACGCATCAATCGATGGAATTACGACGCGATCGATCCCAATCGGAATTTCCGGGCGGGCGGCCCCGCGCGCGAAGCGACGGCGCTGATCGAGCTCATCCGTTCGGTAGGACAGCCCTTCGCCGCGCATATCGACCTGCACGAGACGACGGACAGCGACGAAGAGGAATTTCGCCCCGCTTTGGCCGCCCGCGACGGCAAGGCCTTCGAGCCGGGGAGCATTCCCGACGGCTTCTATCTGTGTGCGGACAGCGAAAATCCCCA
>JAQGLD010000204.1 GCA_028293055.1 Alphaproteobacteria bacterium | reverse complement strand
TCACGATCTTGTCGTTGATCGAGTAGCCGACGATGGTCAGCACCGCGGCGACGATGTTGAGGTCGAATTCGAGTCCGGTCACGGCGAAGAAGCCGAGCGTCATCAGCACGTCGTGGCCGATCGCGACGAAGGTCGACAGGCCGAACTGCCACTCGAAGCGGAACCAGCCGAACAGGGCGATCGCGAAGACCGACAGCACCACCGCGGCGATGCCCTTGAAGATCAGCTCGTCGGAAACCTTGCCCGTCACGGTGTCGGCGCGGTTGAACTGGACGGTCGGATATTTCGCCTTCACCCCCGCCTCGACCTTGTTGATCACGACATTGTTGGCGCCGGGATCCTTGCTGGGGGGAAGCGGCAGGCGCAGCGTGATCGTGTCGGCGCCGCCGAATTGCTGCAGCCGCGGCTCGCCCACATTGAGCTGCTCGACGGTGCGGCGAAGATCCTCGACCGGCGCGGCGCGATCGAACTTCGCCTCGATCATCAGGCCGCCGACGAAGTCGACGCCGAGATTGAGCCCCTTAGTCACGGTGAAGAAGATGGCGACGACGGTCAGCATCGCGGTCAGGCCGAACGCCCAGCCGCGCAGCGATACGAAGCCGATATTTGTGTTGTCGGGAACGAGCTTCAGCAGGCGCATGGCCGTATCCTAGATGTGCAGGGTGGCGGGGCGGCGCCGCCTGATATAGCCGGCGGTCAGCATCCGGGTGAAGGTGACCGCGGTGAACACCGAGGTGACGATGCCGAGCAGCAGCACCACCGCGAAGCCCTTCACCGGGCCCGAGCCGAGGATCAGCATGATCACGCCCGAAATGGTGTGCACCGCATTCGCCTCGAAGATGGTGCGGCTCGCTTCCTTGTAACCGAGCTCCACCGCCATCACGACGTTGCGGCCTCGCCGCAATTCCTCGCGGATGCGCTCGTTGATCAGCACGTTGGCGTCGACCGCGGTGCCGATCGTCAGCACGAAGCCGGCAATGCCGGGCAAGGTCAAGGTTCCGCCGATCACCGCGAGCGCGCCGATGATGATGAAGATGTTCAGCACCACTGCGATGTTCGCATAGACTCCGAAGCGGCCATAGGTGACCAGCATGAAGAGGATCACCAGCACGGCTGCGAGGATCGAGGCGGTCACACCCTTGTGGATCGATTCCTTTCCGAGGTCGGGGCCGACGGTCCTTTCCTCCACCACCTTGAGCGCCACCGGCAGGGAGCCGGACTGGAGCGCGATGGCGAGCGCCTGGGCCGATTCGACGGTAAAGCTGCCCGAGATCGAGGCGGAACCGCCGAGGATCGGCTCGTTGATGTTGGGAGCGGACAGGACGACATTGTCGAGGATGATCGCGAACGGCTTGTTGACGTTCTCCTTGGTCACCTGGGCGAACTTGCGGCCGCCCTCCGAGTTGAACTTGATCTCGACTTCCGGCTGGTTGTTCTGGTCGTAGCCCTGCTTGGCCTGGGTGAGCTGCGAGCCGTTGATGATCGCCCGGCGCTGGACCGCGATCGGAGCTCCATTCTCGAACCTGAGGATCTGGCTTCCGACCGGCGCATGGCCGGAGAGCAATTGGTCGCGCCCCGCACTCTGGTCGACCAGCTTGAACTCGAGCTTGGCGGTCCGGCCGATCAGGGCCTTGAGCGCCGACGGATCACCGAAACCGGGCACATCGACCGAGATCCGATCCGAGCCCTGACGAACGATGGTCGGCTCGCGAGTGCCGAGCGCGTCGATACGCTTGCGGACCACTTCGGTCGCGCCGTTCATCGCTTCGTTGACGAAGGAATTGAGCCCCTCGCGGGTCGGGGTCATCACCACCCGATTGCCGTCGCGCACGGCGACATCCCAGTCGCGCTGGCCCGAGGAGACGAGACCGCTTGTCTGCGCCCGTGCCTTCTCCACCGCAGCGTCGAGCTGGGCCGGATTGCGGACGAAGAAGGTCAGGGCTCCGTTGACGGTCGAGACGTCGCCAATGTCGATCTTGGGATCGGCGCGGCGCATCTCGGTCCGGATCGATTCCTCCATCGCAGCGAGGCGGGTCTTGGCGACGTCGTTGACGTCCGCCTCGAGCAGGATGTGGCTTCCGCCGGCGAGATCGAGGCCGAGGCTGATCCGCGGCAGGCGGCCGAGGCCAAGCTTGTTGGAATAATCCTCGCCAATCAGGCTGGGAATGGCGAGCAGCACCCCGAGCGCGAGCGCGAGGTAGATCGAGATGACCTTCCAGCGTGGAAAATCGAGCATCAATCGTTCGCTGGCTTGACGTTGTTCGAACGCACGTCGGTCAGCATCGCCTTGACCACCTTGATCCGGACCCCGGTTGCGATCTCGATCTCGACCTCGTCGGCGTCGACCTTGGTCACCTTGCCGATGATGCCACCGCCGGTGACGGCGATGTCGTTCTTCTTGACCGCGTCGAGCAAGGCGCGGTGCTGCTTCGCCCTCTGCTGCTGAGGCCGCAGCATCAGCACGTAGAAGATCACGAAGATCAGAAGAAGCGGCATGATCTGAATCATGAAGCCGGCGGCGCCCGCCGAGGCGGCGCCGGTCGAGGCATAAGCAGGGGTAGCGAACATGGGTCCAACTTCTGAAAAGGGAACGCGCTATCGATGCGCGGATTGGCGGCCGACTATCATGGCGGCGTGTCCTTGCGCAAGGCAAGCGGCGTGCGCCCGTCCAGGGTCGGGAACCGCAGCGTCCCGATCGGAAAGATCCGGTCTTTTCACCCCGGCATTTTCGAGGGATAGAGCCTATTCGGGGCGGCCGGCCGGTCGCCTCGGGCTTTTGGGGGAAATCATGAGAAACAGGCTTGCGGCGCTCGCCGCCGTGTTCGTGCTGGTGTCGGCGTCTTCGGCGGCCATCGCCGCGAGCGACGGCAAGGACCGCAAGGTGCTGGTCCAGAATGTCAGCCGCCAGGCGATCGCCCAGCTCTTCGCATCGCCGATCACCGCGACCGACTGGGAAGAGGATCTGCTCGGCAAGGACCTGATCGAGGCCGGAAGCGAGCTCACCGCCAATGTCGACAACGGCACCAGCCAGTGCCTGTACGACTTCAAGGCGGTGATGGCCGACGGCAAGAGCTGGGAGCGCCGCAAGGTCGACGTGTGCCAGGTCGCCAAATGGGTGATCGGGGATTCGGGCGAATCCCTGAATTAGGGGTAGCAGCTGTCCCGCTTTTCGCGGGAGAGGAGCGGCCCAAGCGAAGCTTGGGAGGTGAGGGTCTGTACGCGGAGCTCGAAAGACCCTCACCCTGCCCTCTCCCGCGGTAAGCGGGAGAGGGTTGCATCTGCTTAGACTAGTTTAACCCGCATCGGTCGGGCCTCACCCCCGCCGTGGCAGGATGATCAGGGTCGAGGTGCCGTGGGCGAGCAATTTGCCCTCCGCCGAGATCAAGCGCGCTTCGGCGGTGGCGATCTGGCGGCCCCGTGACAGCAGGACACCCTCGCAACGGACGATTCCGCCGTCCTGGGGAATCGGGCGGGTGAAGTTCACCTTGGTTTCCACGGTCGTGTAGCCGGTGTCCGGCGGCAGCTCGCTGTGCAGCGAACAGCCGGTGGCGCTGTCGATCA
>JAQGLD010000598.1 GCA_028293055.1 Alphaproteobacteria bacterium | reverse complement strand
CCATCGATCCCGAAACGGATCAGGCGGCCCCCCGGCTCCGGCGGGCGCGGCGCAGCAGCCAGCGCGGCGCGGCGAGGATCGGCTGGAGGAAACCGGGCAGCGGCTCGTCGTCGGCCGGGCCAGCGAGCTTGCGGCGCGCTTCCGACCATTTGAAGCGGAATCCCGGCATCAGGCGGAAATGGGAGAGGTGGATGTCGGCGGTGCCGAGCGCCATGTCGTCGAGCTCGACGATACCGCCGCCGCGCAGCATCGAGCGCAACGCAACCCGCGCAAGATAGGCCACCGCCCGGTTCGAACTCAGCTCGCGCTCGAGCCCCTCCGGCAGGGCAAGGCCGAGCAGCTGCGCCGAAAGCAGCAGGGCCTGGCCGCTGGTCCGCCCTGCGCCGAGCTCGAGCGAGCGGCGATAGAGACGCTCGATCGTCTCCGGCGATTCGTGGGCAAGCAAAGCAGCGACATCGGCAAGCCATTTGATCCGCGACCAGGCGTGGGTGGCGCCGTGCACGCACAGATAGGCGAACAATTCGTCGGGGGCGAGGGTGGGCAGGGCCATTCCGGGCCCGATCTCGACCGCCTGCCTGGGCGAATGGATCGAGACTTTCGAGAGCAGCAACGGCGTGTCGACCAGAGCGGAGTGCAGCTCGACCGCCACGCCGCGACCGACCCACACCGTATGTTTGTTGCGCGCGGTCCAGGCGAGCATCTCGTCCGCGCTCGCCGACGGCCCCGGCGAGAGGCATTGCAGCCCGGTCCTGCGCAGCAATTCGGCGGCTTCGACATAAAGATCCGGATCGACCGCCAGATCGATGTCGCAGGCCCGCTTGAAGGCGAGCGAGCGGTAGGCGAGGACGCTGAGCGTCACGCCCTTGACGAACAGGAAGGGAATGCCGGCCTGCTCGAACGCCTTTGCGAGCCGCATCGATTCCGCCGCGAAGACCAGGTTCTCGCGCGCGGTCTGGCTGCTCGCCCCGGCAAGCCATGCGAGCAGATCGGCTGGCGCGGAGATCTTCGCAGCGGCGAGGGCATTGTGGGCCAGCCCTTCGACCCGGTGGCGCGCGACCATTTTGCGAAATGCCGACCAGTCGCCGACCCGGGCGGCCGCTTCCCGAACCGCTTCGTCGCGGCCGGCCGAAGGCGGCCACCGGCAGCAGGCGAGGAGAAGCTCGAATTCGGGCGGCGATGTCAGCAAGCGCGAAGGTCTTTCAAAGGGCGCAACCGTCCTACCCGATCGCCGCGTGCAAGACCAATAGGGGAGAAATCCTCCGCCACTTTTGCTGGGAGAAGCTTTCCGCTCAGGCCGCCAGCGGCGGGTCGGTCCTGACCAGGCCGTCTGCCTGGAGCTCTCGGAGCAATTCGACCACGTCGCCGCGGCAGGCCTCCGGTTGAACGTCGAACTGCTCGACCAGGGTCGAGCAGATTTCGTCGAGCGAACGCGGCTGCTCGATCATCGACCAGATCCGGGTCGCGGTGCTATTGAAGCCGTAGCAGGTGCCGCTCTCGACGTTGAGCGCGACGATCTCTCCGTCGACCTCGGCCTCGAGCAGGGTGCCGTTTCGGCTGATCATGGTGTTTTCCGTCACTTTTTGCCTCTTCGCGAGGCTGTCTAGAGAAGCGGCGGAGCGCCATCAACCCCGCGCCGGATCCTCGAACGGCTCGACCAGCTCCCGCTTGCCGGCAAGAAAGGCGTCGGCGGTGAGCCGCAGCGGGGCAACATCGACATGGCTTTGGTGGCCGTCGACCAGCTCGGCGAAGACCTGGTAGATCGCTGGATATTCGCCCGGGCCGGCGGGGGCGACCGACTCGCCGTTGCGGCTGAGCTTCGCTCCGCCCTCGCTGAGCAGAATGATGTCGCCGTCGGCGGTGCGGACCTCGATCGTCCAGGCCTCGCCACCTTCGTGCCGCCAGTCGAAATCGGCGTCGAGCGGGCCCTCGGCGACGGGGCTGTGGAAGGCGAGGCGCGCAGCGATCGGTGCCTGGCGGTTTTCGGGGAAGGACAGAATCGCCTCGCGCACGAACAGGGCGCCCGGGAAGATCCGGGTGGCGATCGACAATGCATTGATGCCGGGATCGAACACCCCGAAGCCGCCCGCCTCCCAGATCCATTGCTGGCCCGGATGCCATTTGCGGACATCCTCGTGCCAGTAGATCTTCATCGCCGCGATTCTCTTGCCGGCGAGCAGGCCGGCCGCCGCGGTCACCCCCGGATTATATTGGGCATGCCAGGTCGTGAACAGGGTCACCGGCTTCTCGGCGGCGAGGCGGGCGAGCTCCTCGACCTCGCTCAGCGTGTCGCCGGGCGGCTTTTCGAGCAGGGTCTGGAGACCGGCCGCGATGCAGCGGCTGGCGATGTCGAAGCGCACCGAGGGCGGGGTGCAGATCGCGACCGCATCGAGCTTGTCCGCCATCGCAGCGAGCAGCGCCTCGTCGCTGGTGAAATGCGGGACTCCGTCCGCCCCCTCGCCCGTGCGGTTCGCGGTCGCGACCAGCTCGAAGCGGGGATTGCCGGCGATCGAGGGGACGTGCTGGTCCTGGGCGATCTTGCCAAAGCCGATGATCGCTATCCGGATCCGCTCGCTCATCGTCTCGCTCCCTCGACATAGGCCTGCGCCCTCGACCGGGTGATGTCGGCCGACTGGCCGGGCTTGTAGAGACCCGAGCCGAGCCCGAATCCGGACGCCCCGGCATCCCGCCAGGGCTGCATATTGTCCGGAGACACGCCACCGACGACGAGCAAGGGCACATCGCGCGGCAGGACGGCAAGCTGTGCGGAGACGACCTTGGGAGTCGCCGCCTCGGCCGGGAACAGCTTGAGGCCGGTGGCGCCGGCGCGGATCGCCTCGAACCCCTCGGACGGCGTGAAGAATCCGGGCATCGACACAAGCCCCGCCTCCGCCGCGGTGGAGATCACCGGAGCATAAGTGTTTGGCGAGACGATCAGGCGACCGCCCGCGTCCCTCACCCGTCCGACATCCGCCGGATCGAGCACGGTGCCCGCTCCGACCAGCGCCTTGTCGCCGAGCAGCCGCGCGAGGATGGCGATGCTTTCCAGCGGCCGCGGTGAGTTGAGCGGCACCTCGATCATTCGGATTCCGCCCTCGAAAATCGCTTCGCCGATCGCTTCGGCTTCCTCGGGAGTCACGCCGCGGATGATCGCGACCAAAGGGCAGGCGTCGAGCCATTGCCTGAGTATCTGATTCGGGTTCATTCGGTCAGCTCCGCAAGATGTTTCGCGCCGGCGAGGAACGCCTGCTCGCCGTCGGCCTCGCGCGCCGTCCGGCCGACCTGGGCGAGCGCAGCGCCGTAGAGCCGGGTCAGCTCCGGTCGCCCCATCACCACCACCTCGCCGTCGCCGACGAGGCGCAGCCCCGTCCTGATGTCGGCGCCGATCAGCAATCCGCTCGCATAGGAGGCCATGTCCTCGCGGCGCGCCTTGCCG
>JAQGLD010000429.1 GCA_028293055.1 Alphaproteobacteria bacterium | reverse complement strand
ACAAGGTGGTCGTTTCGACCCTGTTGATCTGGATCAGATCGAGTGGGAGCGGAATGCAGCCGAAACGGAGCCTCCATTCTGCGATCTGTTCCTGCGCCCGGGCCCAGGGTCTGCCCTGCCAGTCTGGGTCGTCGTGACGGAGCGCATTTTTGGTGCAGGGCCAGGAGCGAGGAGGGAGCGATGAGGATTCATCGTCACCGACGAGCGACGCAGCACTGCGCCAAAAGGCGCCTGCCGTCTTCGGCGGTCGCCCGGCGATCCAGAGCCGGCAGGGCAGACCCTAGTGCCAGATGCGGTGGTGGCGCGAGCCGAGCGTGGTGAGCAGCTCATATTGCGACAGGCCGGACTGGGCCGACGCCGCCGGAAGGTGATAGTCCAGCTCGACCCAATCGCCCTCGCGCAGGTCGGGGGCACCCCCGGCATCGACCGCAACGAGGTCCATCGAGACCCGCCCGACCAGCGGCAACATGCGATCGCCGGCGCGGGCGCGGCCGGTGCCCGAAAAGCCGCGCAGATAGCCGTCGGCATAGCCAATGTTGAGAATCGCGAGCTCCATCTCGCGGCCTGCGACAAAGGTTGCGTTATAGCCGACGCTGTCCCCTGCCCCGATGCGGCGGCGCTGCAGGATCTGCGCCTCGACCCTGACGACCTGCAGAATCCCGTCCTCGGCCTCGCGGCGCGGCACGCCGCCATAGAGGGCAAGCCCGGGACGAGTGAGATCGAAGGCATAGTCCTCGCCGAGACAGATTCCGGCGCTGTTGGCGAGGCTGATCCGCCGCGCCGGAACCCGGGCCGCGACGGCGAGAAAGTCGCTGCGCTGACGCGCGTTCATCGGCACGTCCTCGTCGGCGCAGGCGAGATGGCTCATCAGCACGTCGATATCGAGGCCGTCGAGCACGCCTTCGCCGACCTCCCGCGCGGACAGGCCGAGCCGGTTCATCCCGGTGTCCACCATCACGTCGCAGGGCCGCCCCGCCCCGATCCCGCGCCAGCGGGCGACCTGGAGCGCGGTGTTGAGCACAGGCCGCGCAGGCAGCGCGGCAGCGAGCGGCAGGTCCCCCTCGGCGAGACCATGGAGCACCGAGAGCGAGGCGTCGCCGATCGTGGGGAGCAAGGCCTCGGCCTCCGCCCAGGTGGCGACGAACACGTCGCGGCATCCGGCCTCGGCCAGGCGCCGCGTCACTTCGATCGCGCCCAGTCCATAACCGTCCGCCTTGACCGCCGCCCCGCAAGCCGCGGTCCCGCCCCGCGCCCTCAGCCAGCGCCAGTTGGCGACGAGCGCATCGCCATCGAGGGTGAGGCGGAGGGGATTATGGGTGGAGTTCACGCCCGGCGGATAGCGGGGCGGTGCGGGCCGGGGCAAGGCGAGATGCGTCCGGCCTCGGGAGCTATTCCAATTCCTTGCCCGAAGTCTCGGGAAGCCAGATCAGGGTTACCACCAGCGCCATCGCGACCACCGCCACCGTATACCAGATGCCGGCGAAGGGATTGCCGGTCTTGGCGACGATATACTGACTGATCAGCGGCAGGAATCCGCCGAAATAACCAGTGCCGATATGGTAGGGAATCGACATCGAGGTGTAGCGGATCCTGGCCGGGAACAGCTCGACGAGCAACGCCGCGACCGGGCCGAACGTCATTCCCGAAAGCATTCCGATGACGATGATCGCGAGCACCACCTGGATGCCCTGCGCGAAGGCGGGCACGCTCTTCTCGAGCTTGTAGCCTGCCGCCTTGAGGCCTGCGTCGAGGGAAGCGGGATCGGCGGCCTCGACCCGAGCGCTGCCGATCGTCACGACCGGCGCGGCACCGGGAGCCCCGGCCGCGGTCGAATAGGCCACGCCCTTCTTCGACAGGAGATCGAGGGTTCGGCCGCACGGAGTCGCCTGCGCCTTGGCGAACGGATTGTAGGTGCAGTCGCTGCCGGTGACGACGATGGGATTGCGCGCCATCGCGGCCGAAAGCTCCGGATTCGCAGCCGCCGCCATCCAGTGGAAGAGCGGGAACATCAGCACGACGGTCAGCGCATAGCCGACGACGATCGGCTTCTTGCGTCCGATCCGGTCGCTCAGCCAGCCGAACAGGAGGAACCAGAACAGGCTGAACACAGCGGCGATGCCGATCATGATCCGCGCTGCCATGTCCTCGATCCGAAGCGCATTCTGGAGGAAATACATCGCCTGGAACTGGGCGGTGTACCAGATCACGGTCAGCCCAGCCGCGATCCCGAACAAGGCGACCAGGACCAGCTTCACATTGGCACGATCCGCGAACGTCTCGGCGAGCGGGTTGCGAGCGAGCTCGCCGGCATCCTTCATCGCCTGGAAGACCGGGCTCTCGCGCAGCTTGAGCCGCACCCAGAGCGACATTGCGAGCAGCACGACCGAGAAGAGGAAGGGGATGCGCCAGCCCCAGTCGTTCCAGCTCGCCTTGTCGACCAAGGTCTCCGAAGCGACGACCACTCCGACCGAGAGCAAGAAGCCGCCTATCACTCCGGCCTGGATGAAGCTGGTATAGAATCCCCGGCGATTGCGCGGCGCATGCTCGGCGACATAGATTGCTGCGCCGCCATATTCGCCGCCGAGCGCGAGGCCCTGCAGCACGCGGAGCAGCACCAGGACGATCGGGGCCGCCATTCCGATCGATCCATAGCCGGGCACCAGGCCGACTGCAGCAGTGGCGATGCCCATCAATGTGATCGTGACCAGGAAGGTGTATTTGCGACCCAATTTGTCGCCGAGATAGCCGAACAGCACCGCGCCGATCGGCCGCACCCCGAAGCCTACTCCGAACGAGGCCAGAGCGAGCAGAAATTGCGCGGTCTCGCTCCCGGTCGGGAAGAAGACCCTGCCGATGATCGCGGCGAGCGTCCCGTAAATGAAGAAATCATACCATTCAAAGACGGTGCCGAGCGTCGAGGCGAAGATGACCAGCCGATCCCGCTTCGCATCGATCACATGTTCGCCCGCAGCACCAGTCGCCATTCGCCACCCCTCCCCAGAGCTACGCCAAGCTTAAGCGGGGCCGCCGGCCCCGTCGAGCGCCTGTTTCGCGCGCTCCCAATTGCGCCCGTCGAAGGCGCTGATCTCCAGCTCGAGGCCTTGGCTGTCGTCGAGCGCGTTCAGATTGACGCTCCACGCTTCGGGATGCGAACGCGGTTGGTAGAAGCTCTTGATGCCGCAGATGCTGCAAAACAGATGCTCGGCCGCACCGGTGCCGAAGCGGTAGCTGGTCAACATCTCCGCGCCGGACAGCAAGATGAAGTCTTGATGCGGGACGATCAGGTGACGAAAGCCGGTCGCCGAGCAGATCGAGCAATTGCAGTCGAGAATCTCGACCCGCTTTGGCACCTCCGCCTCGAAGCGCACCGTCCGGCAGTGGCATCCCCCTTCTATCTTCATCCTGCGCCTCCGTGTGGGCGCCATTAGGCGGCGTCACCCGACGAAGAAAAGCCCCCTCGACCTGCAAGGCGCGTCTATGTTAGCGCTAGCACAGGAGAGTGACGATGAAGGCAGGTCTGCGCGTGACGACGGCCCTGGCCGTCCTGCTGGCGGTTGGCGGTTGCGGCGGCGGCGGCGGTGGCTCGAGCGGCGGCGGGTCCATCTCGACTGCGCCTTCTCCGCCACCACCGCCCCCGCCTCC
>JAQGLD010000390.1 GCA_028293055.1 Alphaproteobacteria bacterium | reverse complement strand
GTACATAGCCTGCGACTTGGACTGGATTGCGGCCCCGTGGAGCCGCTCCAGCCACGATTTGTCGCCGCTCGCCTGCCAGGCCGAATATTGTTCGAACGCTCCCGACGGTTTGGCGGCGAGCGCCTTTCCCCAATCCTTCTCCCGCCCGAGCATGGCGACGGCATTGTCATTGATCTCGGCCAGCACGCCGGTTCCGGAATCCGCGATACGCCCCGCCAGCGGGCGCAGATATTTGGGATCGCCGGTCCAGCGCCAAGCGGCCCAGGCGCTCTGCAGCGAGGTGGTCAGTCCGCCGCGATCGCCGACCCGCTCGGCGTCGGTGCGCCAGTTGATCTCGTTGGGATAGATCCAGTTGCCGTCGGAGCCCTGCTTGCCGTGCGCCATCCAGCCGTCGATCACGCCGGTGATCAGCCCCCGCGCGAGCGGATTGCCGTTATAGAGGCCGATCAGGATCGGAGCGTGGGTGACGGTGAAGGAATAGGGCTTCTGCCATTCCCACGGCCCCTCGCGGTACATCTTGCGGCCGCCATACCAATTGCTCGCGAAATGCATGTGGCCTGCGGGATTGCGCAGGATCAGCCCTTGCAGCGCACGAGTCGTTGCCATCAGCCGCTCGATCGCCTTCGGCTCGCCCCAGTTGAGATACAGCCGCTCGGCGTCGCTGTTGAGCCCTTCCTCATAGGCGTGGAGCTCGTCGGTGGTGATCGTACCGAGCCCGTTGGTGCGCATGCCGTTGGTGTAGACCGCATCCGAAAGCGCCCGCAGCGAGGCGTTGATCTTGTCCGGATCGACCCCCATCAATGCGAGGCCGGGCCATTGCTGGGTGAGGTCGACATCGTCCGAAATGCCGCCACCGAAATCGCCATAGGGGACCTGGCGATTGTCGATCCACCAATTGGCGAAATGCCGGACGAGCTTGAGATCCTCGAGCTGGCGAAACGCCCAGAGCGGCACTCCCGCGGGCGCCGCGGGTTGCTCGAACGGAAGCTTCTGGGCGCCGTAGCTGATGTCGCCCCAATATTGGCGGGCGAGGACATTGTCGGGATCGACCCGCAGCAGGTCGGAAATGTCGCCATAGAGGCGGCGGTAGAGCGCCAGCCGCTTGGAGGCGGTATGCTCCTCGACCAGAAAGCCCCAATTGTCCTTCACCTGGTTGAATCGGTCGGCGACATGTTCGGCGAGCGCCGCAGCCCGCGGCTTGAACACCAGGCGGATGTTCATGCCCTGGAGCGAGGCGGCACCGAAACCCGGCGAGGCCGAGGCGATGCTGAGATACAGGCTGTCGGCGGTGAGGATGCGGTCGCGAAGGTCGAGCCACAAGGTGCGGGCCTGGCCCGGCCGCACCGAGACCGAGACGTCGATCATGTCGCGGCCCGGCCAGATCGGATCCTTCACCCTGATATCGAGCGGGATCAGCCCGTCGGCGCCCGCAGCGACCTTGAGCGCCGGAATGTCGATCGCGATTCCGTCGAGCCCGTCATGGACATTTTCCCAGCCATAATTCCAGGCGCGCGACGGCGCCCTTGCCGGAAGCGCGTCGCCGAAACCGGAGGGGATGAGGATGTGGACGATCGGCGCGTCGCCGGCGGCGCGGCTGATCGTGCCGGTCGCTGTCGGATCGCCGGCAGCAGCAGCCGCGCGGCCGGTCGAGGCGCCGGCGGGCAGCGCGACCACGGTCGCGCGCTCGTCGGCGGGATAGCGGCCGTTGATCAAGGCGACCAAGGCCGCCAGATTGCCATAAGCGGGCGCCGCATCGGCATTGACTGCATAGCTCAGCTTGAACGTGCCCTCGGGCTCCTTGCCGTCGGCGACGTCATAGGCCCAGAGCTCCTGGATCGGGGTTTCCTGGGCGACATTGGTGAAGCGCAGCCTGCCGCCTTTCTTCTCGGCGAAGCTCGACACGCTGCGCACCACGCCTTGTGGGCGCCGATCGAGGCTCCGGTAGGCCGCGCCGTCGGGCGACCAGGCGAGATCGCCATAAGCGGCGCCGCGAAGCTCGATACGGTTGACCGCCTCGCCGGGAGGAATCGTGAGCTCGTAGGCCTTGCCCCCCTCGACATAGGTGTTCCAGTCGGGGAGCTCGAAATAATCGTCGCGACCGGGCAGGCGCGAACGATTGTAGACGCCCGGCCAGGTCGTCTCGTCGATCCCGTCCACCCCTTTCCACATCCACTCCTTGAGGTCGCGGGCATCCGAGAACTCGACCTTGCGGATCCGGGTCGAGGCGGCGGTGAGCTCGGGCGGGCTCGCTCGATCCCAGCCGAAGCGGTGCAGCCAGGCCAGGCGCTTGCCGGTATCGCCGGCCGGTGCTGAGTCCACCGGCTCCTGCTTCGCCGCAAGCGCCGCAACCGCAGTCGGGCTGAGCATCCGGTCGTAGATCCGAAGCTCGTCGACATCGCTGCCGCGCATGAAGCTGTAGCGGCTCTGCACCTGGTGTGGAGCGATCACTCGGCCGGCGAGACCGAACTGGTCGAGGCCGCTATCGTAATCGGCCTTCGCATCCTTGCGGACCGCCTCCCGGCCGTCGACGAAGAGGCGAACTCCGACGCTCTCGTCCCAGGCGAAGGCGATGTGATGCCATTCGTCCGGCCTCGGCGAGGCCGGCATGGCGAAGGACACGCGGGTGCGGGCGAGGTTGGCGTCGGTGACGAAGGCGTCGAAGCCGTGGCCGTTCCAGTCGATCCGAAGGAAGGCCATGTCCCAGCTCGAATGATCGGCAAAGCCGACGCGGAAGATCGCGAAGGGCGCCTCCCCGACCGGGGTGCGCGAGCGCCAGAAGAAGGACAAGGTGCCGCGCTGCGCGTAGATGTTGCCGGGCGCGTTCCAGGCAAGAACCCCGTCATCGTCCCACTGGACGGCGCCGCCGATCGCTCCATCCGCAACGATGCGAACCTTGTCCTGGAAATTGGGCACCGCCTCGCCGCCGGCAGTCTCCGCGACGAAGCCCTTGTCCGCAGACATCCGGAAAAGCAGGTTGTGCGTTTCGGCCGCAGCCGGGGCGGCCGCGAGCGCTGCAAGCGCCGCCGAACCGGCCAGCCAAATCCTCAAACCGCGAGCTCGCAAACCCATCGACCGCACCCTCTCCTGATCCCTGCGCATGCTCGATCCTGCTGGCGAGTCTTGGTGCGCGACGCCCTTCATAATCAGGTTTTGACACCGGTATCAATGGCGTTATCAACAGGTAATGGAGTGTCCGGCCAAAGCGCCCGTGCTGAAGCTGCGAAGGCGCGATCTGCTCGCGGGATTCGCCGCGGCTTCATTGCCCTGCTGCCGGGCGTGGAGCGCGACGAACGGCTCTGCTTTGAAGGCCCAACTCGATCGCGCAGCGGCCCTTCGCGAGCCCGATCACATGCTGGCCTCGCTCCGCGGGGACGATGCGGGGAGCCTTGACCGCGCCGACGCTGCGATCAGGGCGATGGTGATGCGCGGCATCGAGCGCGATCTCGACCTCGCGCGAGCCTTTCCGTTCGGCAAGGGCGATGCGAGCTCGCCTTACGTGCTGAGCCATCGTCACGGCGCCTATCTCGACCTTGCAAGCAGTTCGGACCCCGCGGCGCTCGCCCATCGCCTCGACGCGGAAACCGACCGGTTGCGGGCCGACGCCGCCCGTGGCGTCGCTCCACCGCTTTTCATGATCGACAGGATCCTGGACGCGGAGCGAAAGGCGAGAGTCGCTTCAGGGCTTCGCCCGGCGCTGGCGCGGCAAGTGGCTGCGCTCGAGGCATTGCGCGGCGGCGCGGCGGTAGCGCCGGGAGTCTGGCGGCTGCGTGGGGGAGCCGAATATTATGCGCTTCGACTACGCTGCGCGACCGGCAGCGGTCTCTCGCCGGCGGCGTTCGATGCGCTGGTGCTCGGCGAAACCCGGACATTGCTGGCCCGTGCCGACGGCCTGTTCCGCCGCCTCGGATTGGCCCAGGGCAGCATCGGTGCCCGCTATCGCGCGCTCAAGCGCAGGCCGGCGGATATTTATTCGGACGACGATGCCGGCCGCGACCGGGCGGTCGCCGACATGAACCGAGCGCTCGATCGCGTTCGGCCCCGCCTCGCCACCTGGTTCGACCCGCCGCTCGAGCTGGGCTCGCGCGTCAGGCGGATGAGCGAGGCCGAAGCGCAGGCCGGCAAGCGCGGCTATCGCGACGCACCGGCGGACGGGCGGCCCGGCACCTACTTCCCCGATCTCGGATCGGTGCGGGAACGGCCGCGCTGGACCCTGGTCACCGTCGCGCATCACGAGACGATCCCCGGCCATCTTCTCCAGCTCCGCCGCCAGGCGCTTGCCGATCCGCATCCGCTGCAATTGCGCTATGCCGCGGGCTATTCGGAAGGCTGGGCGATCTATGCCGAAACCCTGGTCGACCGGATCGGATTGCTGTCGATGGTCGAGCAGCTCGGCTTCATCCAGTCGGTCCTGTTCCGGCTGGCGCGAGCGACCGCCGATATCGGCATCCACCATCA
>JAQGLD010000334.1 GCA_028293055.1 Alphaproteobacteria bacterium | reverse complement strand
ATATCGAACGGATCGCTTTCCCAGACCAGTTGATTGCGCGCAGCGGCGACCTCCTCGGCGCCGAGCGCCGAGCCATGAGTCGCGGACGTTCCCTGCTTGTTGGGCGCACCCCAGCCGATGATCGTCCGGCAGCCGATCAACGAGGGCCTTGGATCGGCGATCGCTTCGTCGAGCGCGCGGCGTATATCGGCAAAATCGTGACCGTCGCAGGAGACCACGTGCCAGCCGCAGGCCGCGTGGCGGGCGAGCACGTCCTCGGAGCGCGACAGGCTCGCCGCGCCGTCGATCGTGATGTCATTATCGTCCCACAGCACGTTGAGCCGACCGAGGCCGAGATGGCCGGCGAGCCCGACGGCCTCGTGATTGATCCCCTCCATCAGGCAGCCATCGCCGGCGATCACCCAGGTGCGGTGATCGACGAGATCATCGCCATATTCGGCATTGAGGTGACGTTCCGCAATCGCCATGCCGACCGCCATGGCGAGACCCTGGCCGAGCGGGCCGGTCGTCGCTTCTATGCCTCTCAGCAGGAAATTCTCGGGATGGCCGGCGCAGGGCGAGCCGAGCTTGCGAAATTTCGAGATGTCCTCGATCGTCGGCCGCTCGTAGCCGGTCAGGTAGAGCAAGGCGTAAATCAGCATCGATCCATGACCGGCGGAGAGCACGAACCGGTCGCGGTCGTGCCATTCGGGATCGCTCGGATCATATTTGAGATATTCGGTGAACAAGGTGGTCGCGACATCCGCCATCCCCATCGGCATGCCCGGATGGCCTGAATTGGCCGCTTGCACGGCGTCCATGGCAAGGGCGCGTATGGCGTTGGCGAGCAGTCTCGGTTCGACGGCCATGGCTATCCTTGCTGCAACGGCTTGGGAATCCGGGCGCGGCCCCGGCTGGGGCCTCCTTTATCGGCGGGGGCGCAGCCGTCAACCGTGGCTCGCCCGCCGCGGTTTCCCTCTGGCGCTCAGCCATGCTATGATGTCCGCGCAGGGGGAACGACAGGGTCGCGATGGGGAACGACAGGGTCGCATCGGCCATGGCACGACTGGACAGGGCGCTGGCACGCGTCGAGGCGGCAACTGCGCGACGCCCGCACGCCAGCCTGTTCGACGATGGCGATTCGGGCGGCGACTCGCGGCACCGCACGCTGCGCGGCAAGGTCGAAGGCGCGATTTCCAGGATCGATTCGCTCCTCCAGTCCGAGGAGCGACGCTGATGGCGATGGTCGAGATCGAAATCGCGTCGCGGCGCTATTCGATTGCCTGCAGGGACGGCGAGGAACCCCATCTCATCGAGGTCGCGGCGCTCGTCGACGGAAAGGCCCGCGACGCGGCTGCCGCGCTCGGCGGGCTCAGCGAATCTCGGCAATTGCTGATCGCGTCGCTGATGCTGGCCGACGAGCTATACGAAGCGCGTTCGGCAGCGCCCAGGCCGGCTGGACCGGTCGACGACGAAATCGCCGCCGACGCGCTCGAGCGCGTCGCCGACCGTGTGGAGCGCCTTGCCTCCAGGCTTGAGAACGAACGCTAGACGCCCTAGATAGGTTCTTGACGGGTACTGCCCGGTACGAGCTCTTGAACATCCCTGAGGCGATAAGACATCCTCGGGGGCTGTCACTGGTCGGGCCCTGGCCCGGCACACATGGTCCCCACCTGACGTACAGGCGTCAGAGGATATTCCGGCAAACGGCCATGGTGGTCCCGTCACCCTCCCCCTTCGCGAAGAGCGAGCTTCGCGCCGAGGCGCTCGAGCGCCGCCGCGCCTATGCGCGGTCGCTGACTCCGGCGCTGCGCGCCCGGCTCGAAGCCCAGCTTGCCCAGCTCGTCCTGCCCCATTTGATGTCCGCGCGGATCGTCGCTGCTTATTATCCGCTCAAGGACGAAATCAGCCCGGCCTCGATCCTCTCGAAGCTCGGGTCGGGCCAGAGGGCGGTTCTGCCCTGGTTTCTCGACCGCGATTCGCGGATGATCTTCCGTGAGGCGCCGGCCAGCGAGCCGAGCCCGTGGGGCGTCCTCCAGCCGCCGCCCGGGGCGATGGCGCTGGCGCCCGATGTCCTGCTCGTGCCGTTGGTCGCGGCGGACCGTGCCGGCACCCGGATCGGCCACGGAAAGGGCCATTACGACCGGGCGATCGCCCATCTGAGCCAGAGCGGCGCCCCGCCCCGCACGATCGGGCTCGCCTGGGCACCACAATTGGTCGAAGCGCAGATAGCCGGCGACCCGTGGGACATGAAGCTCGATGCGATCGCCACTCCGGACGAATGGATAGAGTGTTGAACAAGCCGACCTGGCGCAAGCCCGCGGGAATGCTGATGCTTCTGCTGCTGATCGCGGCCTGGGCTGCAGTCGTTGCCACCCTGTTCGACTGGCTTCCGTCCATGCCGTGGCCGATCCAGGCGCTGTTCTTCATCGCAACCGGGATCGTCTGGATCCTGCCGCTCAAGCCGCTGCTCCTTTGGATGGAGACGGGGCGCTGGCGCCTCCCGAAAGCCTGACCCTGCACGGTCAGGCGCCCACCGAACCCCTGACCTGCAGGGTCAGGCCGGGTCGCTGTCGAGCACCTGGCGGACCTTCCGAGCGAGCTGCTCGATGGTGAACGGCTTGGCGATGAACGCCACGCCGGCGTCGAGCATTCCGTTATGGACGATCGCATTGCGGGTATAGCCGGTGGTGAAGAGCACCTTGAGCCCCGGCCTTTGCTCTCGCGCCGCATCGGCGAGCTGGCGGCCGTTCATGTCGGGCATGACCACATCAGTGAACAGCAGGTCGATCACCGGCTGGATGGTGAGCACCGCCAGCGCCTGGTTCGAATCCGCGGCCTGGACCACGGTGTAGCCGAGCTCGCGCAGGGCATCGACCGAGACATGGCGGACCCGCTCGTCATCCTCGACGACGAGGATGATCTCGTCCCGCGCCCGCGGCAGATCCCCCGGGATTTCGGTCGCAGCATTGCGCGCATTGGCCTCCTCGGCCAAGCCCAGAAAGCGCGGCAGGTAGATCTTGACCGTCGTGCCGTGGCCCGGCTCCGAATAGATGGCGACATGGCCCCGCGACTGCTTGACGAAGCCGAAGACCTGGCTGAGCCCGAGCCCCGTCCCCTTGCCGACGCCTTTGGTCGTGTAGAAGGGATCGAAGGCGCGCCGCGCCACCTCCTCGGTCATCCCGGTGCCGGTGTCGCTGACCGAGATCGCGACATATTGGCCGGCTTCTACCTCGACGTGACTGGCGGCATATTGCTCGTCGAGGTGGCCATTCGCGGTCTCGATGGTGAGGCGGCCGCCGTCGGGCATCGCGTCGCGCGCGTTGACGCACAGATTGACGACAGCATTTTCGAGCTGGTTCGGATCTGCGAAGGTCCGCCACAATCCGCCGGCGAGCACCGTCTCGACGCGCAATTGCTCGCCAATGGTGCGACGAAGCAGTTCCGACATGCCGCCGACCAGCTTGTTCACATCGAGCGCCTGTGGCGAAAGCGGCTGCTGCCGTGAGAAAGCGAGCAGGCGAGAGGTGAGCTGCGAGGCGCGTTGCGCGCCTTCGAGTGCGTTGCCGATGCACGCGGTGACCTTCTTGAGGTCACCGCGTCCGAGGCGGCGCAGGGCAAGATCGAGCGAACCGACGACCAGCGCCAGCATGTTGTTGAAATCGTGGGCGATACCGCCAGTGAGCTGGCCGACCGCCTCGATCTTCTGCATCTGCCGGACCTGCGATTCCGCTTCGGCGCGGCTCGCTGCCTCCTCGGTGAGCTTCACATTGGCCTCGGCAAGCAGCCGCGCCGTCTCGACAGCCTGTTTCAGCCGTCGGTGGCTGCTGGCGAGGACGAACAGGCCGAGGCCCACGACGAGCAGGGCGCTGACCAGCAGGGTCGCAATGAGCAGGATGGCATGACGGTCCGCGGCAATGGTGCGGTCGCTGAGCAACCTCGATTCCTCACCCCTCATGCCCGCGAGGACAACGCGGATTTCGTCCATCTCGGCCTTGCCTTGCAGCAGCCGGTCCGCCCGAATGGCCTCGCCGCGCCGATAGCCGGATATCGACAGGCGGAGCAGATCCTGGCGCGCGCGGGTGAGGGGCTCGAGGCGGGAGAGCGCGCGGAGCTGCCGGGGATTGTCGGCTACCGTCTCTCGCAGGGCGGCCAGATCGCCCGCGAGGTGGCTCACCGCATCGTCATAGGGCTCGAGAAACTCGCTTCGCCCGGTGAGCAGGAAGCCGCGCTGGCCGGTTTCCGCGTCCTCCATCCTGAGCAGGATCTGCGAGATCCGGTTCTCGGCGACGAGCGTATGGCTGACCCGTTCGAAAGCCTGCTGCTGACGGATCGTCAGCCAGATGATTCCCGCCACCGCCGCAACCAGCAGGAGGAATCCCCCGATCATCCCAAGCAGAGAGCGGTCTCTCACAGAAACCACTTTTTTGTCCGCTCCGTCCTCGTCAAAGCTCGGCAAAGCCCCAGCTCGGCCAACGCTTAAGGGTGGGCGTGGGCTGAATCAAGCCATGGCGGAACGCCCTCGCGAACCGCAATCGGGCGGTCCGCGAGGGTGGGCGCTTCAAGCGAAGACCTCGGGCGGGACGCGGTCCTTGGGATCGGCACCGAAGCGATTGGGTCCACGCGTGCCGTCGAGCAGCAGGAAAACGATCAGCGCGACCGCCATAGCGAGCGCGAGCAAGCCGCCGACCAGGGCCAGCATGGCGCCGGCGCCCGGGCTTCCCGGCGAGGAAGCCGCCATCGCGGCACCGATGAAGCTCAGGCAATAAGGCGCGAGCGGCGCCAGAACCCACCAGCCGGTGCGGTTGGTGTCGTGCAGCCGGCGAATGGCCACGGCGATCGCTGGAATGATGAGCGCCAGGCAGACCAGGGCGTAGATGGCGGTGAGGATCATCACCGCGCCACCCGCCGCCACCAGCGCGCCAGGGTCCCCGCCGAACAAGGCAGCGCCGCCGACCAGGCCGAGCAGAAGCGAATAGGCGATCCCTATGAGAAATTGGAACAGGACGAACATCCAATATTCCGTTCGCCGCGACCGGCCCGAAAAATCGGCATAGCGCTTCAGTGGCAAGAACATCCATTCCATGGCTCATCCCCCATTGGACCGCGAGACGCGGTCATGGAGAGTTGATCGATTCGGCGACGTAATCAAGTCCGCTTTCGGCCCGCCATGGACTTGACCCCGTCCCCTCCCTAGATGGCGGCGACGATGAAGCGGCAATTCCGGAAGATGCACGGCCTCGGCAACGACTTCGTCATCCTCGACGCCCGGCAGGACGCGATCGGGATGAACGAAGACCTCGCCCGTTCCCTGTCCGATCGGCGGACCGGGATCGGCTGTGACCAGCTGATCCTGCTGGAGCCCTCGGCGATCGCCGATGTGCGGATGCGGATCTGGAACAGCGACGGCGGCGAGGTCGAGGCCTGCGGCAATGCGACGCGCTGCGTCGCCACCCTGCTCGGCGGCGATTCGACGATCGAGACCAAGGGCGGGCTGCTCGCCGGTTCCGCCGGCACCGATTCCGCCACCGTCGACATGGGGCGCCCGCGTTTCGCATGGGACGAGATCCCGCTCGCTTATGCGGTCGACACTGGGGCGATGCCGATCGGCTGGGAGGGGCTCGCCAACCCGTTCGCGGTCAATGTCGGCAATCCTCATCTCGTCTTCTTCGTCGAGGATGTCGAAGCGATCGAACTCGAGCGTCTCGGACCCGACATCGAGCGTGACCCGCTCTTCCCGGAGCGGATCAACGTCAACATCGCTGCGATCGTGGATGGGGCGATCCGGCTGAGGGTCTGGGAGCGCGGCGCGGGCCTGACCCTCGCTTGCGGCACCGGGGCCTGCGCCGCCGCGGTCGCCGCGATCAGCCGCAAACTGGTGTCCAGCCCGGTCGAGGTCCGCCTTCCCGGCGGCGTGCTCAAAATCGCCTGGGCGCCGGGCGAGGCGATCCGGATGAGCGGCCCCGCCGCTCTCGTCTTCACTGGCGAGATCGATCTGTGAGCGTCGAGGTGATTACCCTCGGCTGCAGGCTCAACGCCGCCGAAAGCGAGGCGATCCGAAGCCTAGCCGCAGGCGAGGCGGATCTCGTCATCGTCAACAGCTGCGCGGTGACCAACGCTGCGGTGCGTCAGACTAAGCAGGCCATCCGAAGGGCGAAGCGCGCCCGGCCGGAGGCCCGGATCCTGGTCACCGGCTGCGCCGCCCAGATCGAGCCCGAGACGTTCGCGGCGATGCCCGAAATTGCCGGAGTGATCGGCAATCGCGAAAAGTTCGCTTCGGACAGCTACCGGTCCGGCGACCGGGTGCGGGTTGCCGACATCATGACGGCGGTCGAGACGCAGTCGCATCCGGTCAGCGGACTGGCCGAACGCACCCGCGCCTTCGTCGAGGTGCAGAATGGCTGCGACCATCGCTGCACCTTCTGCATCATCCCATTTGGACGCGGCAACAGCCGCTCCGTTCCAGCCGGACTCATCGTCGAAAGGATCCGGGCGCTCGCCGCGCAGGGGCTTCAGGAAGTGGTCCTGACCGGTGTCGATGTGACCAGCTATGGACCCGATCTGCCCGGCGCTCCGAGCCTAGGACTGCTCATCGAGCGAATTCTCAAGCTGGTTCCCGAACTGCCTCGGCTCCGCCTCTCGTCGCTCGACTGCATCGAGATCGACGAACGGCTCGAGGACATCGTCGCTCACGAGCCGCGCTTCATGCCCCACCTCCACATGAGCTTCCAGGCGGGCGACGACATGGTGCTTAAGCGGATGAAGCGGCGCCATTCGCGCGGCCAGGCGGTCGAGACGGTGCAGCGCCTGAAGGCCAAGCGGCCGGGTCTGGCGATCGGGGCCGACCTGATCGCCGGCTTTCCGACCGAAAGCGAGGACATGCACGAGAACAGCCTGCGGCTGATCGACGAATGCGACATCGTCATGGGCCATATCTTCCCCTTCTCGCCCAAGCGGGGCACTCCGGCGGCTTTGATGCCGCAAGTGGCGCCAGCCGCGATCCACGCACGTGCGCGGCGGCTGCGCGAGGCGAGCGCCAACCGCAAGACGGCTTGGCTTGAGAGACTGGTCGGAACCAGCCAGCGCGTCCTGATCGAGCGCAGCGGCACCGCCGGCCACGCCGAGAATTTCGCGCCCGTGCGAGTCGGTCCTTCCGCTTCTTGCCGTCACCCCCGCGAAAGCGGGGATGACGAATCAAAGCCCGATGTTGGAAGGATATTGGACCTGAACATCGTCGCTGTCGCAAACGGCACCCTGATCGGAACGCCGGCATGAGCGACGCGCCCTGGCTCGAGCGGGTCCGCGCCGGCTTTCGAAAGACGTCGGAACGGCTCGGCGACAATCTCACCGGCCTGTTCACCAAGGCTGCGCTCGATTCAGAGACGCTGGACGAGATCGAGGAAGCCCTGATCGCTTCGGATCTCGGTCCGGCGACCGCCGCGACGATCCGAGCGCGACTCGCAGCGGAACGGTTCGAGCGTGGGCTGACCGAGCATGCGGTGCGCGAGATCGTCGCGCAGGAGCTCGAGAAGGTGCTCGCCCCGGTCGCGGTTCCGCTCGAGATCAGCGCCTTTCCGCGGCCGCAGGTGATCCTCGTCGTCGGAGTCAACGGATCGGGCAAGACCACCACCATCGCCAAGCTCGGCCATCTCCTGCTCGAGCAGGATTATGGCGTCCTGCTTGCCGCTGGCGATACGTTTCGAGCGGCGGCGATCGAGCAGCTCAGGATCTGGGCCGACCGGATCGGGGTGCCTCTGATCTCCGGTCCCGAAGGCGGCGACAGCTCGGCGGTGGTCTTCGACGGCGTCAAGAAGGCGACCGCGGAGGGCATCGACACGCTGATCGTGGACACTGCCGGCCGGCTACAGAACAAGAAGGGGCTGATGGACGAGCTCGCCAAGATCAGGCGGGTGCTCGGCCGTCTGAACCCGGCCGCACCGCACGACGTCGTCCTCGTGCTCGACGCGACCACCGGACAGAACGCCTTGAGCCAGATCGAAGTGTTCCAGGAAGTCGCCGGAGTCACTGGCCTGGTGATGACCAAGCTCGACGGGACCGCGCGCGGAGGTGTCCTCGTCGCCGCGGCGGAGAAGTTCAAGCTGCCGATCCACGCGATCGGCGTTGGCGAGGGAATCAACGATTTGCGGCCGTTCGACGCGCGCGAGATTGCGCGCGCGATCGCCGGACTGGAAAGAGAGTGACGTGAGCGAAGACCGCAACCATCCCAATGCCCTGGAAAGGCTGATCACCGACCTCGGGCCGCTGGTCGTATTCTTCGCCGCCAACGCCTTGCGCGGAATCTTCTTCGCGACCGCAGCCTTCATGGTCGCGATCCTCATCGCGGTGATCGTCTCGCTGATCCGCTATAGGCGGGTGTCGTTCCTCCTGCTCTTCTCGGCTTTCATGGTGATCGTGCTGGGTGGGCTTACCCTCTATTTCCATCAGGCGTGGATCATCAAGATCAAGCCGACAATCTATTACGTGCTGGTCGCCTCCCTGCTGCTGATCGGCTTGCTCTCCGATCGCAACCTACTCAAGGCGGTGCTCGGCTCCGTCTATCCCGGCCTGTCGGACCGGGGATGGAAATTGCTCACCCGAAATTGGGTGATCTTCTTCTTCGCAATGGCGGCCGCCAACGAGATCGTGTGGCGGACGACGAGCACCGATTTCTGGGCCGGTTCGAAGCTGTGGGGCTTCCTGCCCGCCACCTTCCTGTTCGCTATAGCCAACGTGCCGATGCTGATGCGCCACGGGCTCGAGCTCGGCGACGCGAAGGTCGACCCGCCGGTTCCGCCGTCTCAATAATTCAGGGAGTAAGGGCGCCCATGCCGGCCGTCATTTCGATCCGCGACCTCGGCAAGAAATATGCCGGCGGCCATGAAGCGCTGAAGCATGTCGACCTCGAGATCGAGCAGGGCGAGATCTTCGCCTTGCTCGGGCCGAACGGCGCCGGCAAGACGACGCTGATCAGCATCGTCTGCGGGATCGTCACCGCGACCGAAGGCTCGGTGACGGTCGACGGACACGACATCGTTCGCGACTATCGCGCGGTCCGCTCGCGGATCGGCCTCGTTCCGCAGGAGCTCAGTACCGACGCGTTCGAGACGGTCTGGGCGACCGTGAATTTCAGCCGGGGCCTGTTCGGACGGCCACCCAGCCCCGAACATGTCGAGAAGGTGCTTCGCGACCTCTCGCTGTGGGACAAGCGCAAGTCGAAGATCATGGAACTCTCCGGGGGCATGAAGCGCCGGGTGATGATCGCCAAGGCGCTCAGCCACGAGCCCGATATCCTCTTCCTCGACGAGCCGACCGCCGGCGTCGACGTCGAGCTTCGACGAGACATGTGGGCCTCGGTTCGGCAGCTGCGCGAAAACGGCGTGACCATCATCCTCACCACCCACTATATCGAGGAAGCCCAGGAGATGGCCGATAGGGTCGGAGTGATCAACAAGGGCGAACTGATCCTGGTCGAGCGAAAGGAAGCGCTGATGCGCAAGCTCGGCAAGAAGCGGCTGACCCTCAATTTGGCGGAGCCGATGGCTGCCTTGCCGCCCGAGCTCGCCGAGTGGAAGCTAAGCCTGGGCCATGACGGCAACGAGCTGGTCTACGCCTTCGACGGCCAGGCCGAGCGAACCGGGATACCGTCGCTGCTGCGCCGGATGAGCGACCTCGGAATCGGCTTCAAGGATTTGCGCACCCAGGAAAGCTCGCTCGAGGATATCTTTGTCGGGCTGGTCAGCACGAGGAACGGGGAATGAAAGTCGGCGCCTTCAATCGCCACGGCGTCTGGTCGATCTATCGCTTCGAGATGGCGCGGGCGCTGCGCACCCTGTGGCAGAGCGTGGTTGGCCCGGTGATCACCACTTCGCTCTATTTCGTCGTCTTCGGCGCGGCGATCGGCTCGGGGATCAGGCAGGTCGGCGGCGTCCCCTATGGCGCCTTCATCGTCCCCGGGCTGATCATGCTGTCCCTGTTCACCCAAAGCATCTTCAACGCGAGCTTCGGCATCTTCTTCCCGAAATTCACCGGCACGATCTACGAGGTGCTCTCCGCGCCGGTCTCGCCGCTGGAGATCGTGATCGGCTATGTCGGAGCGGCCGCGACCAAGTCGGTCGCGCTCGGCCTGATCATCCTCGCCACCGCCGCCTTGTTCGTTCCGATCCAGATTCTCCACCCGGCCGCGATGATCGCCTTCCTGCTGCTGATCGCGTTCACGTTCAGCCTGTTCGGATTCATCATCGGCATCTGGGGCAAGAATTTCGAGCAGATCCAGTTCATCCCAATGCTGGTCGTGACCCCCCTCACTTTCCTCGGCGGAGCCTTCTATTCGATCGAGATGCTCCCCCAGCCATGGCGGACCATCACCCTGTTCAACCCGGTGGTCTATCTGATCAGCGGCTTTCGCTGGAGCTTTTACGGCAAGGGCGATGTCGATATCGGGCTCAGCCTCGCGGCGATCGTCGGGTTCATGCTGCTTTGCCTGGGCGTCGTGGCGTGGATCTTCCGGACCGGGTACCGCCTGAAGAACTGATCCTGCCCGCCGCGGTGATGGGACCGCACGTCGGGCGGCGGAGGGACGATATGCAGGTCTCCACCCTCACCACCGCCTTTGGCACCAGTCCCCGTTACGGGAGAGTTCCTAGCCTTGCTGGTCCGCGCGGCTAATGCCCTGGCCATCGAGGTTGCGCGCGACGAATTCCCAGTTCACCAGATTGCCGAGCACCGCGTCGACATAGGCGGGGCGTGCGTTGCGATAATCGATATAATAAGCATGCTCCCAGACATCGAGCGTGAGCAGGGGCTGCATGCCGTCATGGGCGACCGGGCTGTCGCCATCGTGGAGCGACGCGATCTTCAGGCTGCCGCCGTCGAGCACGAGCCAGGCCCAGCCGCTGGCGAAATGGTTGACCGCTTCTTCCTTGAGCCTGGCGAGCATGGCCTCGGTCGTTCCGAAACCCTCCTCGATCAGGGCCGCAAGCTGGCCGACCGGACGCTGTCCCTGCGGCGGAGCGAGGCATTGCCAGAAGAAATTGTGGTTCCAGATCTGGCCGCTATTGTTGAACAGGCCCTTGTCTCCGCGTTCCTTCCCGGCGCGGATCACGGCGCTCAGCGACGCGCCCTCCAGACCCTTCTCGCCGAGCATGGCGTTGACCTTGTCGACATAGGCCTTGTGATGCTTGCCGTGATGGAAATCGAGCGTCTCGGCAGACATGAGATCGCCGAGCGCCTCTCGTGCGAAGGGAAGCTCGGGCAGTGTGAATGGCATGATTTACTCCTCGTCTCTCGGTCGGGCCAACGCACGACGAAAGAAGGAGATGCCGGTCTTTTTTTTGGCGCCGACCGTCAGGCGACCCGCAAAAACCTGTTCTCGGCGCTTACCCCGCGGAGATCCGCGGCAGCTATTGACGGACGGTGAAGCGGGCCAGGTCGATCTTCGGCTCTTGCCATTGCGGCTCGAGCAGGCTCGCTTGGCGATAGTCGAGATAGGCTTCCTTGAGCCGCCCGGCCATCTCCTGCGCGACAGCACGCCCATAATAAGCGAGCGCCGGCCGCCGGGTCTTCTTCTGGAGGGCGGTGTCGAACAGCGAAACCGCCTGGGCGCCATCGTTCATCCGAAGGGCAACCATCCCCTTGTCGAGATAGGCCTCGGGCTCGTTCGGATCGCCGCCGATCGCAGAATTGAAGTCGGCGACCGCCCCGTCGAGGCGCCCGAGCCGGAGTCTCAATATCCCGCGATTGACGAGGGTGGCGACTTCATCATGGGGAGCCAGGCCCTCCTCGCTCAAGGCGGTGCTGCAGCGCTGGAGTTCGTCGATCGTCGGCTTGCCGGGAGCCTCTGCCGCTTCGTAGCACATCCGGGCCGACGAGCTGCCCAGCACCTGAATCGCGGCGATCGCCGGGGACGCGGCCATCAAGGCCGCCGCGGAAACGAGGAATTTGCCCATCATGGTCTGGTCCTCCTCCCCTTTCCGTAGCACGAAACCGGGGATCACGTCATCAATTGGTGTCGCTTCATCGCGTGGCGGAGCTGGTCGTAGCTGAGCGCCAGCGCCGCAGCGGCCGTGCGCTGGTTCCAGCGGCATTTCTCGAGCGCCGCCGCGAGGATCGCCTTCTCATATTCGGCGATGGCGAGACGGAAATCGGCGCAGCTCTCCGGGTCATGGATTCCGCCGGGCGAGGGTGGTGAAGGCGCGAGGATCTCGACCGCAGGTGGCGGCGCGGTGCCCGACGCGGATGCGGGGCTCCCCGACGAGGACGGCAGCGGCAGCCATGGGGACTCGAAGGGATCGAACTGGATCGAGTCGATCGGACGCTCGGAATCGTCCCAGCGATAGACTGCGCGCTCGACGACATTGCGCAGCTCGCGGACATTGCCCGGCCAGCTATATTCGAGCAGGCGGTTGAGCCCGGTGGTGCTGAAGCCCGGCCAGTTGGGCCATTCGAGCTCGAGCGCCATTCGCCGCGCGAAATGATCGGCGAGGATCGGTATGTCGCTGCTGCGATGCCTGAGCGGCGGCAACGTGACGACCTCGAAGGACAGCCGGTCGAGCAGGTCGGCGCGAAATCGCCCCTCCTCGACCAGGCGGGGCAAATGCTCGTTGGTCGCTGCGACGATCCGGACATCGACCCGGATGGGCCGCGACGCGCCGATCCTGGTGATCTCGCCATATTCGACCGCCCGAAGCAGCCGATCCTGGGCTGCGGATGAAAGCGTCGCCAGCTCGTCGAGAAACAGGGTGCCGCCATCGGCTTCCTCGAAGCGGCCGGCGCGCGACTTGGAAGCTCCGGTAAAAGAGCCGGCCTCATGACCGAACAATTCCGCCTCGATCAGGGTCTCGGGCAGAGCAGCGCAGTTCATCGTCACCAGCGGCGCATCCCACCGCGAGGACAGATGATGAAGGCGTTCGGCGATCAGTTCCTTGCCGGTGCCGCGCTCGCCGATCACCAGCACCGGCCGGTCGAGTGGCGCGGCCCTGCTCGCCCGCTCGACCGCGTCGAGAAAGGAGGAGGATTGGCCGACAAGCTGGGTAGTCCGTTCCATGCTGACAATTGGGACGATTTCCCATCTCTTGGCAAGAGACAAGGCGCCCCAAATCGCAGCCAGACCGCTGAAAGCGGCTATTTTCCGCGATTTTCTGTGTCTGGCACGGCTCTTGAAGAGATCTGGACATACCGCCGACGAGCGGGAGCAGAGTTTCAGGGAGCAAGTCATGTTCGGCAATTGGAAGCAGATCAGTCTGGCGGTGGTCGGTTCGATCCTTCTCACCACGACTTCGGTTGGTGCGGCGGTCGGACCGTTCCCCTCCGCCACGACGACCTCTGCCGGTCTTGCCGTGAAGCTGGTTTCGGGTCAGGCTGTGATCTGATCCGGCGGTGGTCGGCCGGGGAAGAACTTCCCCTTGCCTCTTCCCCGGCCCGCTGCCGTTTTACGCGTTCAGGAGTGATAGGATGAGCATTTTTTCCCGAACCCGCGACATCATTGCGGCCAATTTCGCCGACCTGCTCGACAAGGCGGAGGATCCGGCGAAGATGATCCGGATGATCATCCTCGAGATGGAGGAAACGCTCGTCGAGGTTCGCGCCTCGGCCGCGCGCACGATCGCCGACCAGAAGGAGATGCGCCGCCAGATCCAGCGTCTCGACCGGCTCCAGGAGAGCTGGACCGAAAAAGCCGAGCTGGCGCTGTCCAAGGATCGCGAGGATCTCGCCAAGGCCGCTCTGGTCGAGAAGCAGAAGGCCGCCGACATGGCCGACGGGCTCAAGGCCGAGATCGAGGTGCTCGATGACGCGCTGCGCGCTTCCGAGGGAGATATCGCCAAGCTGCAGACCAAGCTGCGCGACGCCCGCTCCCGCCAGAACGCGATCCAGAACCGCTACGAGAGCGCGCAGAACCGTGCCCGGATGCGCGAAATGTATGCCGGCCCCAAGGTCGACGAGGCCTTTTCGCGCTTCGACTATCTCGAACGCCGCGCCGACCTCGCCGAAGGCCATGCCGATGCGCTCGCGCTCGGCGCGCCTCCGAAATCGCTCGAGGAAGAGATTGCCGAGCTTCGCAATTCCGAAAAGGTCGACGCCGAGCTTGCCGCGCTGAAAGCGCGGCTGAGCGGCAGCCCGACCGGCCAGGAGGGCTGACGACATGGACGGCAACATGATCCCGATCATCATCGTCCCGATCCTGGTCATCGGACTGCCCTGGCTGATCTTTCACTATGTCACCAAGTGGAAGAGCCAGGCGGTGCTGACCGGCGAGGACGAAAGGATGCTCGACGAGCTTCACGACATCGCCCGCCGCCTCGACGACCGGCTCTGCACGGTCGAGCGGATCATGACCGCGGAGAATCCCAACTGGCGGTTGAGCGCCTGCGATCCGGGCCCGATCGGGCTCGAGACTCGCGCAGCGGTCGAGCCGCGCAGCGGACCCGAGCCGCGCACGGTGAGCAACCGGCCGCTGAGGAGCCTCGAGCAATGAATCCGCCCCGCCGCACCAAATTCTACCTCGACAAGCAGAACAAGAAGTGGATGGGAGTCTGCGCCGGAATCGCCGACTATACCGGCCTCGACGTCACCATCATCCGGATCGGGTTCGTCATCCTGACCGTGCTCGGCTCGGGATTGGCCGTCCTCGCTTACATGCTGATCGCCTGGATGGCGCCGGTGAAGCCGCGCGAGCTGAACGAGCAAAGCCCCGAGGACGCCAAGTTCTGGCAGGGCGTCCGCGCCTCGCCGACCCGCACCGTCCGCGATGTCCGTTCGCGCTTCCGCGAGATCGATCGCCGCCTCGCCGATGTCGAAACCTATGTGACCAGCTCGAACAGCCGCCTGGCGCGAGAGATCGAGCAGCTTCGCTGAGCCGGGCTCAGCCGATGACTGGGGGATGAGATGAATATCTGGGAGTTCATTATACTGGCTTCGGCGATCTCGACCGGCGGGTGGGTGATCAACAACTGGATCAAGGCCCGCCACGGCTATCCGATCGACGACGAGGAAGAACAGCCAAGCAAGCGGAAGATGGAGGCGATCTGCGCCGAGAACGGTGAGCTCAAGTCGCAGATCGGCAGGCTCGAGGAGCGGCTCGCCGTGCTCGAACAGATCGCCACCGATCCGGCCGAGCGCACGGCCCGCGAGATCGAGCGCCTGCGCTGACCGACAACAGGAGGTGGATGTGAATCACGAAATCGTCCCTATGCTCTCGCAGCTCTTTCCGTTCATCGCGATCGTCACTTCGGTCGGGGTCGCCGGATGGGTCGTCACCACCTGGCTTCGCATCAAGCACGGCTATCCGCTCGACGGCGCCTGGGGCCAGGCCATCTATCCCAAGAAGAACGAGGAAGTGATCGAGCGGGTGAAGCTGCTCAGCTCTGAAAACGCGCAGCTTCGCGCCGAGCTCGGATCGATCAAGGATCGCCTCGCCACGGTCGAACGGATCGTCACCGACGACAGCCACCGCCTGACGCAGGAAATCGACGCCCTGCGCATGCCCAAGAATTAAAGGCTGCCCGATGAACCCTCTCATCATCCCCGTTCTCGGCATCTTCTGCGGCATCCTCGCCGTGATCGGCGGAGTCTTCGTCAAGCCGTGGATGGCGTTCAGGCAGCGCAAGCTCGAGCTAGAGGCGCAGATGGTCGCCGAGAAGGCCGCGCAATATGCGGCTCATACCGAAAGGCTCGAGCAAAGGGTGCGCGTGCTGGAACGGATCGTCACCGACAAGGGCGTCGACCTGGCCCATCAGATCGATCAGCTGAGCGACGACAAAGTCAATTGAGCGGAGAAAAGCAGTGATCGTTCTCGACCAGCACACGATCTGGATCCTGATCCCGCTCGCTGCGATCGTTGCCAGCATGTGGCGGAGGTGGCTGCGGGTGAAGGAGAAGCAGCTCGACGCGCAGAGCCGCTACACCGCCGAAGCGACCGCGCAATATGCAGCGCATACCGAAATGCTCGAGCACCGGGTCCGGGTCCTCGAACGAATCGCGACCGACAAGGGCATCGACCTTTCCGACGAGATCGAGCGGCTGCGCGACAAGCCGCTCAACTGATCGACCAGCGCCCAAAGCTCAGGAGCCAAGGATGAACTCGCAGGAAATCATGGTGGTCGTCATCGTCGCGGTGGTGATGATCGCAAGCGTGATCAAGTCGCGCTACAAGTTCGACGCCGACCGCGAGAAGCGGCCCGAGGGCGCGGAATCGCTCCGCCTCAAGGAAGAGGTTCGCACGCTGCGTGAGCGGATCCAGGTGCTCGAGCGGATCGCGACCGACAAGGATAGCGCGCTCGAGCGCGAAATCGAGCGGCTGAGGGACCACTGATCAGATGGCGTTCGCCGAATCCTCGATGCTTCTGGCGGTTGCAAGCACCGGCCTCGCCGGACTCGCGATCTTCACCGCGGCCGTGCTTCGCGGCTGGAGCGAGTGGCTCGAGTTCAAGCGGCTTCAGGCCGCCCGCAGCGCCGACTCCCGTTCTGGCGGCGGCCGGATCGAGATCGCCGACCTCAGATCGAGGGTGCGCAAGCTAGAGGCGATCGCCAACGGCATCGAACTCTGAGCACTTTGCGCCATCGGGCGCGCTCTGTTAGCGGAGCCCGATGTCCTCGCTTGCCGACCTCCATGCCGATTACGAGCTTCTCGATGCCGACGATCGCTATCGCCTGCTGATCGACCTCGGCCGATCGCTCGAGCCGATGCCCGACGCGCTCAAGACCGATGCGACCCTGGTGCGCGGCTGCTCCGCCTCGGTCTGGCTCTATCCGGTGCCGCGAGAGGACGGCACGCTTCATTTCCTCGCCGACAGCAATGCTGCGATCACCAAGGGCATCGTCGCGCTCGTCCTGCTTGCGGTCCAGGACCGAAGCCCCGAAGCGATCCTGGCGACCGATGTCGAGGCCGCGCTGGCGCCGTTCGATCTGCGCAGCCAGCTCAGCTCCAATCGCACCCAGGGGATCCCCAATATGATCGCCCTGGTCCGCGAGACCGCGCAACGTCTCGAGCGATGAGCGAACCCGCTTCGGACCGGACGATCTTCGACCCCAGATCGTTCACTGCTTATGCGAGCCGGGTCGGCCATGGCGGCGCGCTCGGCATAAGCTATGTCGATCATGGCGAGGATTGGGTCGAGCTCGCGCTCGACTATCAGAAGAAATTGATCGGCGTGGTCGAGACCGGAGTGCTTGCCTCGGGTCCGATCGTCAGCCTGATGGACATGGCCGCGAGCATCGCAATCTGGGTCAAGCTCGGCCGATTCCGTCCGCAGGCCACGCTCGACCTCAGGGTCGATTATCTCCGCGCCTCGGTTCCGGGCCGGCGAATCGTCGGGCGCGGCGAATGCTATGGAGTTACCCGAAGCGTCGGTTTCGTCCGTGGGCTCGCCCATGACGGGGACCCTGGCGATCCGGTCGCCAATGTCACCGGGACATTCATGTTCATGGAATGAATCCCCCGGCCGCCTGCGGGCGGGGGATTTGCATCACGCGGTCGCGCTCCTGCGTTCCTCGGCCTTCCTCAGCACTTCATAAGCCGCCTGGACCTGCTGAAAGCGGGTGGCCGCATCGGCGTCGTCGGGCGCTGCATCGGGGTGGTAGGTCTTGGCGAGCCGACGGTAGGCCAGCTTGATGTCCTCGAAGCTGGAGTCGACCTCGACCTCGAGCACATCGAGCGCGCGCATCTCCTCCCGGCTTCGGCTGCCGTCGCCTGAACCGCCCCAGCCATAATGTTTGGACTGCTTGAAGCCGTTTGCCTCACTTTGCTCCCGGGCCTCGCGCGCTGCCACTTCCTCGGGGCTGAGGCCCTGAAAATAGTTCCACTTGCGGTTGTATTCGGCGGCATGTTCCTCGCAGAAATACCAGCGCTCGGGCCGGTTCGGCGACTTGGGCGCGGGGTGCGCTCCGGGCCGATCGCAGCCTTCGCGATCGCAAAGGCGGACCTGGGTCGCCGAGCGTTCCGAGCCGTAAGCGCGCCAGCGCGGGAATCCCCAATCGTTCGAACGCGTCTGCCGAGCCATCATTTACCCTAAACAAGCCCGTCGAGCGACGGGAAGAAAAAAGTGCCAGAGAATCTGTAAGCCGGGTTCTGTCCACCCGCCTCGGCCAAAGCCTCGGCGGACTGGGCGACCATTCCTCTAGGAGACGGATCGCTCCGCCCCTCAAGCAACCAACCCGGACGACATTGGGCGAAACGAGCCCTGCCATCCCTATTCGGTCTTGCTCCCGGTGGGGTTTACCATGCCGGCCGCCGTTGCCGGAGCCGCGGTGCGCTCTTACCGCACCCTTTCACTGTCGCGTCTCCGAAGAGGTCGCGACCTGCTTTCTGTTGCACTGTCCCTGAAGAAGGCGGACGCCTTCCCCGCCGGGCGTTACCCGGCACCGTCGTTTCGTGGAGCCCGGACTTTCCTCTCGCCTGCGCTGAAGTCCCGGCGAGCAAGCCCGCCGAAATCCCTCGAAAGCCAGCGGCCGCCCGATCCTCTGACCGGGCCTACTTAGCGACTTGCTGTGGGACTTCCAAGGCGCAGCGTGGACCTGGCCGACCAAGCAGAGATCCGTCAGGCGGCCGCGGCGGGGGCGTTGCGGCGGTCGAGGAGGAGGCCGAGCAGAATCGCGCGGCACTGCCCGTCGATCACGCCGTCGATATTCTCGGGCCGGAAGCGGCGCTGGAATGCAATTACCGCGGGCTTCGCCTGGTGGACCTCGTAGCCGTAGCGCTCGAGCGCAAGCAGGAAGCCTGCGTCGGTCCAGCTCGGGTCGATCAGGTTCCGGGATGGGCGCGGCACCGCAAGCCCGACCTTGGCAAGCCGACCCCAGTCGAACAATTCGCCCGGGTCGTCCTTTCGCGCCGGGGCGATGTCCGAATGGCCGACGACATTGGGCGGGCGGATCCCGTGGCGCTGGACGATGTCCGCGACGAGCGGGATCAATGAGTCCATCTGCTCCTCGGGAAAGGGACGATAGCCGAACTCATGACCCGGATTGACGATCTCGATGCCGATGCTCGCGCTGTTCACATCCTGGATTCCGCGCCACCAGGAGCGTCCGGCATGCCAGGCCCGTTTCTCCTCGGCCACCAGCCGGAGCAACTGGCCGTCCTCCGCGACGACATAATGGGCCGAGACCTTGGATTCCGCCTCGGTCAGCCGCTTGATCGCCGATGCCGCGTCGGGCATTCCGGTATAATGGAGCACGAGCAGGGTGATCGGCAGCGTGCGCTCGTCGAAATTGGGCGAAGGGCAGTCGATGATCTCCGTCATGGATGCGACCCCGCTCCAAAAAGCGTTTCACGTCAAGAGGCGGCGCGCATCGCCTGAGGCCTCGGCGCACGGATGTACAGGCCGCGATTTTCGCTGTCAGAGATGAAATGGCTGGTCTGCCCGATCACCGTCTCCCCTGCCCCGAGCATCAGGATGCTGTCCTCGTGGCTGGCCTGGGCGAGGCGGTCGAAGACCCGCCGGCGCATGTCGGCCGGGAAATAAAGCAGGACGTTGCGGCACAGGATGATATCGAACCGGCCAGGATGGGGCGGCGGCTCGACGAGGCTGTGCACCTGGAAATTGACCGCGCGCTGAAGGTCCGGCGAGATTCGCCAAGTCGCGCCTGGGCATTCCTCGAAGCAGCGGATCATCTGCATCACCGCTAGCCCGCGCTGCACCTCGAACTGAGTGTAGAGCCCGGTGCGGGCCTTTTCGATCGCGCTGCGCGATACGTCGGTGCCGATCAGCTCGATCGTCCAGCCCTGCCAGCGCAGCTTCTGTTCGGCGAAGTGCATGGCCAGCGAATAGGCTTCCTGGCCGGTCGAACAGCCCGCGCTCCAGATGCGGAGCAGCTTCTCGCCCTCGCGCTTCTCGCGAAGCCGCGACAAGGCCGGACCGAGCAGCAGCTCGAACGCCGGACGGTCGCGGTAGAAGAAGGTCTCGTTGTTGAGCAGGGCCTCCACCACCGCATCGGCGAGGCCGGGTTCGCGCCCAGACGCCAGATAGGCGGTGAGATGGTCGAGCGAGGGAAGCTTGCGCTCGCGCATCAGCGACTGGAGCGCGGTCTCGATCCGCCACCGGCGGCTGACGCTGAGCTGTTGTCCGGTGCGCGATTCTAGCAGGGCGGAGAGGATGCGGGCGGCGCCGTCGCTCAGCTCCACGACGGATCCTCGAGCCTGGCGGCGACGCGACGGCCGAGCGCGCCCGGCGAAAGCACGGCCGATGCGATTCCAGCCTCGGCGACTGCCTTGGGCATTCCCCACACGGCCGAGCTTTCCTGGTCCTGGACGAGCAGGGTGCCGCCGCGATCCGCGATCTCGAGCGCTCCGGCCAGCCCGTCGCGGCCCATGCCGCTGAGCACGATACCCATCGCGCCCTTGCCGTAGACCGCGGCGAGCGCGGTGAACATCGGATCGACGGAGGGAAGATGGCCGCTCGCGCCGGTCTCCAGATCGAGCCGAACCCGAACCTTGCTGCCTTCCTGATCGAGGCAAAGGTTCGCGTCGCCGGGCGCGACCAATATCTCGTCCGGACGCAACGCCTCGCGGTCCTCGGCAACCCGGGCGGCGCGGCCGCACGCGGCCTCCAGCTGCTTCGCGAAGAAGGGCATGAAGATCGTTGGAAGATGCTGGGTGACGAGCAAGGGAATGTTGATCCTCTCGGGGAGCATTGCGAGGAATTCGCTGATGGCGTGGAGCCCGCCGGTGGAAGCGCCGATGGCGATGCAGCGCGGTCGCGCATCGGATTCAGCGCGGAGCCGAAGCCGGGGACGGTCATTGCGGGCGGCGGCTGAAAATGGGGGCGAAGCGGTCGGGATAGGACCGATCCTGCGGAGCTTTTCGGCGAGGATCTCGGAAAAGCGGCCGGCGAAATTGCCTGTACCCGGCTTTGGAAGCGTGTCGGCGGCGCCAAGTGCGAGCGCTCTGACCGCGACTTCGGCACCCTCTTCGCACAGGGAAGAAACGATCAGCACGCGGGCGCCCCGCCCCTCCCTCACGATGTCGGGAAGAACGTCTAATCCGTTGGTGCCCGGCATTTCGAGATCGAGCAAGACGATGTCGACATCGACCTTGCGCAGGGTCGCAAGCGCCTCCTCGCCATTGGCGGCAAGCGCCGCGATCTCGAATTCGGGATGGGCCGCGATCATCCTGGAAAGCACGGTACGCGCGACCGACGAATCGTCGACGATCATCACCTTTATGACAAGCGTGCCGTCTGCCGGGTCTGGAGGCCGTTGCGGCGCCGCCGCGCCAACCGGTGTCACGCGACCCCGACGATCTGCAGCTTGCTTTCGAGCGTCTCGCGATCGAACGGCTTCATCACATATTCGTCGGCACCCGCGTCGATCGCGGCGCGGATGTGGGCCGCGTCGTTCTCGGTTGTGCAGAACACCACCTTCGGCTGGTTCTCGTGGTCGCCTTGTCGCAGGGTACGGAGGAACTCCATCCCGCCCATCACCGGCATGTTCCAGTCGAGGAGCACCACGTCGGGCATGTTCACCTCGCAGCGGCTGAGGGCCTCGCGGCCGTCCTCCGCCTCTTCGACGGTGAAATCGAGGGTTTCGAGGATATGGCGGGCAACCTTGCGTATCACCTTCGAATCATCGACGACTAAACAGGTTTTCATGTTGCGCTTTCGCTCCTCGACGGCATCATCACCTAGCCGCAAATGGTAATCACCCACTTAAGGGCGCAGTCAGGCCGCCCTCGCCAGCGGACCTGAAATGAAGACACCGATGTCGACGAGCAGAGTGAGTTGCCCTTCGGCCTCGATCATGCCGGTGGCCACTCGGCTCCACCCGCCGGTCAGGGCGGTGCGGACCGGTCCGGGCTCGCCTTCCGCCTCGACCACATCCTCCACCGCATCGACCAGCAGGGCATAGGGGTGTCCCTCGACGACGACCACCACGGCATCGCCGACAAGGGCGATGCTGCGCAGTGGATCGAGCGACGCGACGCAATCGATCACCGTCAGCACCCGGCTTCGAAGCGCGGAAAGGCCCGCTACGTGCCGCGGGACGCCCGGAACCGGAGTGAGCCCCTCGAGCTCGACGACCGATTCGACGTCGCCGGCCGGAAGCGCGACTCGCTCCCCGTCGATTCGAACTATGAGAAGCAGATCGGCCATCGCTCAGCCTCCCTTTCGCCGGGTGCCGCGGCCGAGCGCCCCTAGCAGGCCGGCGCGGTCGTAACGGTGGATGCTGGTGTCGCTCTTGCCGGCAGGCTCGGGATCCGCGCGCAGCCGCACGATCTTCGCGGACCCGGGCGGAGTCACCGGCGCTTCGTCGGAAACGATCACGATTTCGGCGGTGCCGGCGTCGGCATCGTCGCTCGAGATCACCCGATAGCCGGCGCTCTCGATGATCGGGCGCAGCAGCGTTTCCATCCAGGCGTCGCCCGCCGGAAGCATGCACACCGGCCTTTGCTCGGCCTGGACGGCGGTCGCGCCATGGCCAGCGAACAGCCAGTGCAGGTCGATAACCTCGATCTGCTCTCCCCCGATCAGGGTGACTCCGCCGATCTCGCCGGGCGTTGCGGGCGGGACCAGCTCCGAATCGATCGTGACGGTGTCGATGACTTCGGCGAACCCATAGCCCAGCTGGGTGACTCCGTCGGACAGGCGCAGCACCTTGATCTTGGCATCCTGTATTTCGCCGTCACATCCCTCGAGCGGCAGGATTCGGTCGCCGATCAACACGTGCAGCCGACCGGCGAGGCGCTGCACTGCCTCGGCCGGCACCTCCTCGATTCGTTCAACGGCGGAAAGCGCGACGGCGCGGCGGGCGCCGCCGAGGCTGCGCAACAGCAAGGCCTGGATCTCGGCACGCCCGGACGGGCCGGCGAGCAGCGGCTCCTCGACCTCCATGCGTTCGAGCGAGATTCCGGCGCGGATGGCGATCCCGGCGGGATCGAGCAGCAGCACCGGCTTGCCGTCGTCGGCAAGTGTCGTTCCGGCATATAGACCGGTGGACATCAGGGCCGGTGCCGCCGGCTTGATCACCAGCTCCTCATGATCCTGGACCCGGTCCACCTCGAGCGCATAGACTCCGCCGCCGGCGACCTTGAGCAGGGTAATGATCCCTTCGGCGCCCTGGACGGCGACTCCGAGCGTGGCCGCGAGCGAGACCAGCGGAAGCCGCCGGCCGCGCAGGGTTACGACGCTCGACCCGCCGATCCGCTCGATCTTGATGCCCTGCCCGCGTGACCGGACGATCTCCTCGACCGAGGAGCGCGGTATCGCGAACGTCTGATCGCCGGCGCAGACGGTCAAAGCGGGAATGATCGTCAGGGTGAGCGGCACCTTGAGGACGAAGCGGACGCCTTCGCCGAGCCGGCTGTCGACCTCGACGATGCCGCCGATCCGCTCGATATTGGTGCGAACGACGTCCATGCCGACTCCCCGGCCGGAAATGGCAGTGACCTTCTTCGCCGTGCTGAGCCCGGCTTCGAAGATCAGTTCGGTCTTCTGCGCCGACGACAGACGGGCGGCTTGTTCGTCCGAAATCAGTCCGGTCGAGATCGCCTT
Source organism: Alphaproteobacteria bacterium (assembly GCA_028293055.1). Lineage (GTDB taxonomy): Bacteria > Pseudomonadota > Alphaproteobacteria > Sphingomonadales > Sphingomonadaceae > Allosphingosinicella. The sequence continues at coordinate 8,079 of JAQGLD010000334.1, read as the reverse complement.
GCGGACCAATGCGTCACCGTCGATGCCGCGGCCGTCGTCGGCAATCTCGATCAATATCTGGTTGCCGGCCTGGCGCGCCGAGACCCTGAGCGAGCCGGCCGCCGGCTTGCCGGATCGCTTGCGCAAGTCACTTTTCTCGATGCCGTGATCCATCGCATTGCGGATGATGTGGGTGAGCGGGTCACGGATCAGCTCGATCATCTCTCGATCGAGCTCGACATCGCCGCCGTCCATCTCGAGGAGGACCTGCTTGGCGGTCTCGGCAGCCAGGTCGCGCACCATGCGCGGCAGCGGCGCGAAGAGATTCTCGATCCTCTGCATCCGCGTGCGGGTAATCGAATCGCGCACTTCGGCGATCGTTACCGAGAGCCGATCGAACACCGCGTCGACCTCGGCGGCGACCGCGCCGTCCCTCAGCCGGCGGGAGAGTTCGTTGCGTGCAAGAACCAGGTCCGAAACTCCGTTCATCATCCGGTCGAGCAGGTCGATCGGAAGGCGAATGCTGCGCATCGCGCCCCGAGCAGCGGCCGCGGCGGACGGGACGGCCGCGGGTTCCTCTTCGGACTCGCCGCGCATAAGCAGAGCGGCGATCAGCAAGTCGTCATCTTCGTCGGACAAAGCGGTGCCGCTTTCGATCGCCTGGACCAGCTCGCCGATCCGGTCGATCACGCCGAGCACTGCGCTGACCAGCCGATGGTCGGCGACTCGGCTTCCCGAACGGACCTCGGCGAGCGCGTCCTCGGCGGCATGGCTGAGCCCCTTGAGGCGCGGCAGGTCGAAGAAGCCGCAATTGCCCTTGACGGTGTGGACGAAGCGGAAGATCGCGTCGAGCCGCTCGCGGTCGTCGGGCGCGGCTTCCCAGGCGACCACCTCCCCGCCGAGCGCTTCGAGCATCTCGCGGGTTTCCGATATGAAATCCTGAATGAGATCGTCCATCGGCCCCGTGCACCACGCTTTCGGGACCCTTATCCGAGCTATTGGTAAACAAGGCGTTTACCGGAGACGCGGGCCGCGACGCGCCCGGAGGGTTCAGCTCAGGACCAGAGCGTCTCGCCGAGCAGATTGCCCTGCTCGTCATAGGCCGGCCGCTCCAGGATCCAGCGGCTGGCGATGAACTTGACGCCGCCGGTCGGCGGCAGCCCGGCGTGTTGCATGTCCCGGTCGACTTCGCCCTTCTCCGTCAGATTTCTGAAGAGAAGCGCATCTCCCCTCCGGCCGCGTACGGCCATGTCGAGCACCGGGAACGCCGTCTCTCCACCGGAAAAATCGTCGTTGAGATAGATGATTGCAGTCATCAGCCGCTGGTTGGTGCCGGCGGAGGTTCGGTCGAGGTGGGTCCGATATTGCTGCCCTTCGCGATAGCGCATGATCTGAAGCGGTTCGCCTTGCCGCACGTCGGTTGCGGAGACCGCTGCGATCCGAAGGTTGATGGCCCGGATTGCCGGGGGCTCCTGAAGCATCGCGAACCCGCAATGGTCGTTATCGCGGACGTTCTTCTGGTCCTCGATCTGGTTCGTGGCCGAAATGACCTTGGCGCCGCGGAGCATCGGGGTGGCGATTCGAATGAGGAACTCGCATTCCTTCGGGCTGAGCAGCCGTTCTGCGACCGAGATCCGCTTGATCGAATGAACCGCCTTCAACTCGGGAAGGGAGGCCGGCAAGCCGTCGGCAGTCAATCCCATCTCCGAGATCAATTCGGTCTGCATCGCCGCCAGCCCGTCGCGCGGCGCCCAGAGCCGGAGTAGGTCCACCGCGGCCTGCCAATCGCGCGGTCCGCCTATGCCACCTGCAAGGAACCCGGCCAGCGCATGGGCGGCCCGGACATCGCCGTCCGAGGCTCCGGCAGCAAATTCCTGCCGGGCTGCAGCAAGGTCTGGTGGGCCAGCCTCTCCTAATGCCAGGCTGATTCCGTGGTCGAACCGGGTCGGCAAAGGAGGCTGCGCCATGGCGCAGTCTAACCGGCGAGTCTGGACGACGCCAGCGGACGCCGCGGAGGCGATCGCCCTACGCTCAAGCCGCCGGCAGCGACGCTCCGATCAGCAGAACGCCATCCTCCTGGTCGCCGACCTGGACCTCGCCCTCCGATTCGCTGACCAGACACTGGACCAGCCAGGCGGCGGCGGCGCGCGGTGCGATCTGGTCCTCGTCGGTCTCGCCGAGCAGCACCTTCTTCAGCTCGGGATCGAGGACGATGCGCGGCCCCTCGGCGCGGACGACGATGTCGAGGCCGTTATGATGGCGATCCGTACACACATCGAGCCGGCCGCCGCGGACCAGGGCGTCGCCGGCGATGAGCACGAGGTTGAGCAGGATCTTGAGCGCCGGTTTGCCCATCGTCGGCTCGTCCATCAGCCAGCCGAGCTGGATACGCCCGTCGCCGCCGAACAGGCCTTCGATGGCGACTCGCGCCTCCCTGGTGTCGACCTGGTCGCCGAAGCCGCCGGCGGCGCCGAAGGCGAGACGGAAGAATTTCAGCTTGTTGGCCGAGGCGCGCGCGCTCTCCCCGAGCAGATCGAGGCAGCGGGCGCGCATGTCCGGATCGTGCTCGTCGGCGAGCAGCTCGATACCGTTGTTGAGCGCTCCGACCGGCGAAAGGAGATCATGGCAGAGACGCGAGCAAAGCAGGCTCGCAAATTCGTGGGATTTCATGCGCCAAGCGCCCCTGTTACTGCTTACTGCGGGTTTGGGGCCCTATTGGCGGTTGCGCGGCAAGGTTTCAAGGCGGGCGTCACGACTTTATGCCCGCCGCCGGCGCCGTCAGACGGCGCGAAACACCCAGTAGCGATTGATCAGAAAGCTGGCGAGCGGAGTGGCGAAGACCATCGCCGGCACCGGGACCCAGGCCGGCAGATGGTAGTGGACCGTCCCTAGCCAGACCCAGAAGCTGTTCAGGCCGAAGGCGAAGCCGGCGGCCACCCCGAAGCGGGCCATGGTGTCGAGCTCCCGCCGTTCGCCCTCAGAGGCGAAACTCCAGCGGCTGTGCACGGTATAGCTCGCGGCGAGCCCGAAGGCGTAGCTGACCACATTCGCGAGCAACGGCCTGATGTGGCACGGATAGGCCGCGACCATGTAGATTGCCGCCGAGAACAGGGTGACCGCGAAGCCGGCCAGGACATAGCGCGCGAGCTGCCGGAATGCCTCGGTGCGCATCGCCGGCGGCGCCAATGCATAGAGAGCGTCGAGCCGGGCGAGGATCAGGCGCCCTGTCCCAGCGGCCGCAAGGGCCTCGTCGCTGGCTGAACTCAAGACGGCGGCTCAGGCGGCGGAGCGCTGCTCGAGCCGCGCCTCGATCGTGGCCGCAAGCTCGCGGACCGGAACGGCCGCCGGAAGTCGCAGCTCGGCCGAGTCCGAATAAAGCGATGAGCGCCTGAGACCCCATTTGCACAGCCGATATTCGACTGCGGTCTTGAGCACGCCGATCCCGTACACGCAGCTGCGACGGAAATTGATGCTCGAGGCCTCGGGAAAATATTTGGTCGGGCAGGAGATCTCGCCGATCCGGAAATCGTGCCAGCTGGTCTGCGCAATCATCTGATTGTCGAAGACGAAATCGTCGGAGCAGGCGAGCAGCGGCAATTTTTCGAGCACCGAGCGGTGCCAAGCACGATAGCCGGTATGATATTCCGACATCTTCTGGCCCATAACGAGGTTCTGGAAGGCGGTGAGCAGCCGGTTGAAGACATATTTGTAACGCGGCATGCCGCCGACCAGCGCCCCGCGCCCGAGGATCCGGGAAGCAAAGACCGCGTCATACTGGCCCGAGGCGATCATTCCGGCCATCGCTGTGACCAGCTGCGGCGCATATTGGTAATCCGGATGGAGCATCACGACGATATCGGCGCCGCGCGCCAGAGCCGCCGAATAACAGGATTTCTGGTTGGCGCCGTAGCCGCGGTTGCGGTCGTGCCGGATCGTGTGGAGACCCATCTCGCGGGCGACTCCGATGGTGTCGTCGGTGCTGCAATCGTCCGTGAGAATGATGTCGTCGACAATTCCCTGCGGAATGTCGGCGACGGTCTGACGCAGGGTTCTCGCCGCATTATAGGCCGGGAGCACCACTGCTATCTTCTGCCCAGAGATCATTTTTCTGCACTCCCCGTCCACACCGCCACCCGGCCTTGGCGACGGAGGTAAGTCAGGGTGGTTAACAAGCGCCTAATTCGGACGCCCGAAAAACACGAAAGGAGGCTAAGAAACTGGAAACCATATTCCCGCTAGAGCAGCGCCCGGCCGGGAAGTCGGGAGGGCGAGGGTGCGGGGACTGACGTGGATTATTGGCCGGACGGATCGCGATCCGGTCATCAAGGCCGTTCTGTACCTCACCTGGCTGCTCCTGTTCGTCTGGATCTCGGTCCATCACGCCGTGTGGCGAGACGAGGTCCGCGCCTTCAGCATCGCGCTCGCCGGTGACAATATCGTCGAGATGCTGCGCGGACTTCATGGCGAGGGCCATCCTGCGCTCTGGTATCTGTTGCTGCGCGGCGCCCACACCATCTTCCCGGTCCGCGAGGTCCTTCCCGTCGTCTCGGGCCTCATCGCGGCGGCGGCGATGGCCGTGCTGCTCATCCGATCCCCATTCCGTCCGTGGTTCCTGGCACTGATCCTGTTCAGCCGCTTCGGCCTGATCGAATATGCGGTGATCGCCCGCAATTACGGCATGTCGATGCTGGTCATGTTCGTGCTCGCCTGGCTCTATCCGCGCTGGCGGGACAGAGGGGTCACCATCGGCCTGCTGCTCGCCCTGCTGTGCAACACCAACGTTCCTTCGGCGATGCTCGCGGCCGCCTTCCTGCTGTTCTGGCTGGTCGAGCTGGTCGGCGAAGAAGGCCTGAAATGGGGGCCGAAATACCGGCTGTTCGTGATCAATGCCGCGATCGCCGCGCTCGGCGCTTTGCTCTGCTTCGCGACCGTATTCCCAACTGTCCACGACGCCGCGGTGAACCCTCACCCCGGAGGGATCGGACCGGGCCTGGTGCTTCAGTCGCTTCTCGCCCCGGCGCTCTCCTTCGGCGACATGATCCCGGTCCTGATTCCCGACAGTCCGATCGCAGCCGCGGCGTTTGGAATCGTCATGTTCGCAGCGCTGCTCGGGCTCGCCGCGAAACCCGCTGCCCTGCTTTCCGCGGGCGTGGCCTTGTTCGGGCTCGAGCTGTTCTTCAACATCATCTATCCCAGTTATTACCGGCACCAAGCCCTGTTCCTGGTCTATCTCATCGTCATGTACTGGCTGGTCGCGAACGGTCGCGGCGGGGAATGGCGCCAGCCGCGCGAGGCGGGGCAGGCCAGGCGCTCATCGCTGGACGGCCTGGCGATCGGCAGCGCCGCCTTGTGCCTGCTCGTGATCATGCAGGTGGTCAGCAGCGCCAGGCTGGCCAGTTTCGAGCTTGGGCCGACCTATCCCTACAGCCGGTCGCGCGACCTCGCCGAGCTGCTGAGGCGCGAGCGGCTGACCGATGCGGTGATCATCGCCAACCCGGACTATTTCCTCGAGCCTCTATCCTATTACCTGCCCAATCCGACCTATCTGATGCGGGAGCACCGTTTCGGTCGGGTCGTCATGTTCAAGCGCGACGTCCGCGCCGAGCTCGATCTCGACGATTATCTCCGCGACGGGCACGAGTTGCAGGCGGCGACCGGGCGCCCCGTCGTGATCCTGCTCCAGAAGCGGCTCGATCCGAACACTCGTGCTTTTCGAATCCTCGATGTCCATTACTGGCACTTCAACGGCACCCCCGAACAGGTGCACCGCTTCCTTGCCTCCACCCGGCGCCTGGCGAGGTTCCAGCAGTCGATCAGCTTCGAATCCTACGACGTCTATCTGTTGAATCCGGCGGCGAAACCAGGGGCTTGAGCGGCACTGGGAGCCCTTGAAAACGGGCCGACAAATACCCAAATCGGGCTTCGAATGACCCGGGGGGAGTCGACCATAATCGCAACGATCGCCGCCGATGCCGCCGGCTGGCGCCTTGACCGGGCGCTCGCTGCCGCCTTGCCGACCTTGTCGCGCGAGCGGCTCAAGGCCTTGATCAGCAGCGGCCAGGTCGCCGATCCTTCGGGCGCGCTGGTGCGGGACCCAGCCGCCAAGGCGAAGGCCGGCGGCGCCTATGCGGTGGTCGTTCCCGAGCCGGCGCCGGCCCATAATGAAGCGCAGGACATCGCGCTCGAAATCGTCTTCGAGGACGATCATCTGCTCGTCGTCGACAAACCTGCCGGAATGGTCGTCCATCCGGCGGCGGGCAATCGCGACGGTACCCTGGTGAACGCCCTGCTCCACCATTGCGCCGGCCGCCTCTCGGGCATCGGCGGAGTGGCTCGGCCGGGGATCGTCCACCGCATCGACAAGGACACTTCGGGCCTGCTGGTCGTGGCCAAGACCGATGTGGCGCATGAGGGGCTCGCGGCACAGTTCGCGCGGCATAGCATCGATCGGCGCTACCAGGCGATCGTCGCCGGCGTTCCGATCCCGCCCGTCGGGACGGTGGACGCCGCCCTGGCCCGCTCGTCGGCGAACCGCCAGAAGATGGCGATCGTCGACCCCGATCGCGGGAAGCGGGCGGTAACCCATTATCGGCTGGTGCGCCGGCTGAGAGAATCGGCCCTGGTCGAATGCCGGCTCGAAACCGGTCGGACGCATCAGGTCAGGGTCCATATGACCTCGATCGGCCATAATCTGCTCGGCGACCCCGTTTATGGACGGAGCCGATCGGGTCACCGGGAGTTGTTGAAAAGACTGAATTTCGAGCGACAGGCTCTGCATGCGGCAGAGCTCGGATTCATCCATCCGGTCTCGAAAGAAAACTTATCGTTCAAAAGTGGCATTCCATCGGATATGCAGGAACTGTTAAGCGCGCTGGCGCTATGACCAAACAGTGAGCCGGCAGACCCCGAAAAGGCGCGGTTCCAGGGAGTATGAAGACAATGGCTGGCAGAAACGTCCCGGCAACGATCCCCGCGATGAGCGGCGAAGCGGGCCTCAACCGCTACCTTGCCGAGATCAAGAAATTTCCGATCCTCGCCCCCGAGGAAGAATATATGCTGGCCAAGCGCTGGACCGAGCATCAGGACACCGATGCCGCGGCCAAGCTGGTCAACTCGCACCTCCGCTTGGTCGCGAAGATCGCGATGGGCTATCGCGGCTATGGGCTGCCCGTGTCCGAGCTCATCTCCGAGGGCAATATCGGCCTGATGCAGGGCGTGAAGAAGTTCGAGCCCGAGCGCGGATTCCGCCTCGCCACCTATGCGATGTGGTGGATCCGCGCCTCGATCCAGGAATTCATCCTGCGCTCGTGGAGCCTGGTCAAGATGGGCACCACCGCCGCGCAGAAGAAATTGTTCTTCAACCTCAGGCGGATGAAGAACCAGATCGAAGCCTTCGAGGATGGCGATCTCAAGCCCGAGGATGTCACCAAGATCGCCACCGATCTCGGAGTCTCCGAGGAGGACGTCATCTCGATGAATCGCCGGATGGCGATGGGCGGGGATACATCGCTCAACGTGCCGTTGCGCGAGGAAGGCGAAGGGCAGTGGCAGGACTGGCTGGTCGACACCGGGCCGCTCCAGGACGAACGTGTCGCCGAAGCTGAGGAAACCAAGGTTCGCCACGATCTTCTCGTCGAGGCGATGCAGGCTCTCAACGATCGCGAGAAGCACATCCTGACCGAGCGGCGGCTAACCGACGAGCCCAAGACGCTCGAGGAACTAAGCCAGGTCTACGACGTCAGCCGCGAGCGCATCCGCCAGATCGAGGTTCGCGCCTTCGAGAAGCTCCAGAAGGCGCTGATGGGCCTTGCCGGCGAACGCCGCCTGCTTCCGGCACATTGAGAGTCGGCTAGCACTCCCGGCGGAGATCTCCCTCCCCTCCCTGAGTGCAGGGAGGGCCGCGGGTGGGTACGTCTCCCAAGATTCACTGGTGGAGGCCCACCCACCCCTAACTCCTCCCAGTATTCAGGGAGGGGAATGAACTAGGCGCCCAGCATGCCCCGCCGCAGACGCCCCGCGAACCGCCGAAGCCTCCCCGTCCGAATCCTCGTCTGGATTCTTCAGGCGCTGTTCGTCTTCGTGCTGCTCAGCTTTCTTTGG
>JAQGLD010000174.1 GCA_028293055.1 Alphaproteobacteria bacterium | reverse complement strand
CCTCCCGCAATCTCGGTCGTCGACACCGCCGAAGCTTCGGCCAAGCCGGTTCGCCGCCGCACCCGCCGGGTCCAGCCCGACGCGCCCGAGGCCGATCTGCCGCCGGCCGCCTGAGCCTGTCCTCTCTCATCAGTAAGGGCGTCGGTCTTCGGACCGGCGCCCTTTTTCGTTGGGACGTAACCGGTTGACACCCGAGGTGATAATGTAACATCCTTGCCCCGAAGGGGACAAGACATGCGATATCTGCCGCTGCTGGCCATCCTGGCCGGCGCTCCGGCTTACGCCCAATCGGCGCAGGGCGATGTCTCGGTGACGATCTACAATAATGATCTGGCGCTCGTTCAGGACATTCGCCAGCTGGCCTTGCCGGCGGGACTTTCCCGTCAGGAATTTCCGGACGTCTCGGCGGGCATCAGGCCCGAAACGGTGAGCCTCGGCGGCGAGGGCTTCGACATCGTCGAGCAGAATTTCGATTTCGACCTGCTCTCCCCCGAGGCGCTGATGGCGAAGGCGGTCGGCCAGACGGTGACCCTGCTTCGCACCAATCCGGCGACCGGGGTCGAAACCCGCGAGCGGGCGACCGTACTCGCGGTCAACGAGGGCGCGGTGCTCCGCATCGGCGACCGCATCGAAGTGCTTCGCGACGACGGCCTGCCGGTCCGGGTGATCTTCGATTCGATACCGCCGAACCTGCGCGCGCGCCCGACCCTCAGCGTCACCCTCGAGGCTTCGCGCGGCGGCACCCGGCCGCTGACCCTCGATTATTTGACCACCGGCCTGTCGTGGAAGGCGGACTATGTCGCCCTGTTCGACGAGCAGGCGGGCAAGCTCGATGTCCAGGGCTGGATCACGCTGACCAATTCGTCAGGCACCACCTTCAACCAGGCGCGGACCCTGCTCGTGGCCGGCGACACCGCTTCGGTCCAGCAGAATGGCCGCGGCTTCCAGCCGCCCCGGCCGCTGGGAAACCGGCCGGGCACCGAGACCGCGGGGCGCGAGAAGCTCGGCGACTATTATCTCTATCCGATCAAGGACCGGACGACGATCGCCAACGCCCAGACCAAGCAGGTCAGCTTCCTCGACGTCGCCGGCGCGCCGGCGAGCAAGGCCTATGAGTTCAGGAACGCCTGGCTCGGCACCGCCGACGAACCGAGAAGCGCATCGACCGTGCTCAAATTCTCGAGCTCGCGGCAGGGCGGCCTTGGCGACGCGCTCCCCGCCGGAACGGTGCGGGTTTATATGCGAGACGCGCGAGGCCAGTCCCAGTTCATCGGCGAAAGCGCGATCCCGCATACCCCGATGGGCTCTTCGCTCGCCTTGAAGACCGGCGAGGCCTTCGACGTGAAGGTGAGGCCGGTCGTCGAAAAGCGCGAGCGGATCGCCTCCGACGAGTGGGAGCGCTCGGTCCGCTATCGGGTCACCCGCTCCGACGGAGCCGTCGAGACCGCGACGGTCGAGTCCCAGCGAATCTATTGGCGAACCACGATGCATTATCTGCTCAGCAATGCGCGCCCGCAGCCGGTGGTAGTAGACCTGATCCAGAGCGGGCTCGACGATTGGTGGCACGACACCAGGGTGCCGAGCGAGACCGTGCCCGGCAGCCAGCTCTCCGCCGACGAGCGGATCTGGCATGTGACGGTTCCGGCCAATGGCGAGACCGTGCTGACCGCAGTCTTCGACACCCATTATTGACGCCGGGCGCGCGATGCGGCTTGCCCTGCTCCTGCTCGCCTTCCTCGCGTCCCCGCTCGCCGCGGCCGCACCGATCGTCTCCGCGGGGCCGGATTCGGTCGCGGTGACCATCTATCGTGCGCCCGATCGCTCGCCCGGCCAGGCGATCGATCCCAAGGAGGAACGGCTCGGCGGCTATGCGCTGATCACCGAGACCCGCACAGTCGATCTGCCCAGGGGGCCGGTGACGATCCGCTTCGAAGGCGTTGCAAGCGGCGTCCAGCCGGAGACCGCGATCCTGGTCGGCGCGGACACGCGCGAGAAGAACCAGGATCGGCTGTTGCTGTCGCAGCGCGCCTTGCTCGACGCCTTCACCGGCCAGCAGGTGATCCTTCGCCGCACCGACCCGGCTACCGGCAAGGTGACCGAGATTCCGGCAAGGGTCCGCTCGGGCGCGAACGGGATCGTCGTCGAGACAGCTGCGGGCTTCGAGGCGCTGCACTGCACCGGCCTCAATGAGACCCTGCTCTATCCGAATCTGCCCGCGGGCGTCTCGGCAAAGCCGGTCCTGTCGGTCGCGACCGGCGACCAGCCCGGCGGGCGCCAGACCCTGACCCTGTCCTATCTGACCGGCAATTTCGACTGGCAGGCCAATTATGTCGGCGATCTTTCCACCGACGGGACCCGCCTCGATCTGTTCGCCTGGGTGACCCTGGCGAGCCGCGACGACACCAGCTTCGCCGCCGCGCGCACCAACGCCATTGCCGGCCGGGTCGCCCGAGCCGAGAACTGGGATTCCGAGCGATCGGACGACATGGATCAGAGGGTCGTCGCGCGTTGCTGGCCGGGGATGACGACGAGCACCCCCGAACCTCCCCCGCCTCCGCCCCCGCCGCCTCCAGCCCCGATGGTGATGATGATGGCGTCCCGCGAAATGGCCGGACAGGACATCGTCGTGACCGGCACCAAGGTGCGGCAGGAGCAGATCGGGGATCTCAAGCTCTACCGGATCCTGCGCCCGGTGACAGTCGCGGCGCGAAGCCAGAAACAGGTTCTGTTCCTGTCGAAGCGGTCGGTCAAAGGCGAGCTGCTCTATCGCAGCGAGCTCGGGAACCATTCGGGCGGGGACGGTCCGCAAATGCTGTTCAGAATGCAGAACCGCAAGGATCAGGGGCTCGGCGAGCCCCTCCCCGCGGGCCAGGTGACCCTCTTCCAGAATGCGAGCGGGCGCCGCTTGCTGATCGGGGAGAGCAATATTGCCGACAAGGCGGTCGGCGAGGAAGTCGAACTGATCTTCGGCGAGGCGACCAATGTCGAAGTCGACAGCGAGGATCTCGGGGAAGGCGACAAATGGCGGGAGCATCGGCTCGCGGTCGCCAATGCCAACCCCTTCCCGATCCTCTACGAGGCCCGCTTCCGCGACGACGAAACGCGCTTCGAGAGATTCAGCCGCCCGGTGGTGCGCAGGAACGGGCGCTTGATATGGCGAGTCGTGGTTCCGGCCAACGGCAAGGCCACCCTCTCCTACCGAGAGACCGACATCGAGGATTGAGGCAACAGGCCCCGATTTCGCGCCCGCACTGCCCCGCTCACATGATTTAGGATATGGCCGAGGCGACGGGCGGCGCAGGGCCGTTCGCAGGAGGGGCAAGAGACATGGCCGATATGCCGAGCATTCCGATAGGGACCGCGTCGATCAGCTGGATCGATTCCGGCGGCGCGCTGCACATCCGCGTCTACTCTACCGACGGATATAATGTGATCGAACGCTGCCTCGATACCGGCGGCACCTGGTATGAAGGCGCGTTCAGCGCACCTGGCGCTCAGGTTTCTGCGGTCTGCTGGCAGACCAATGCCGGTGTCAGCATCCGCGTTTATTGCGCCTTCGAGGATGACGTCACCGAATGGTGCACCGATCCCGGCGTCGCCTGGTACAAGGGTAGCTATACGACGCAGTGACGGGTTGGACGGCCGGGCTCGCCGCCAATCCGTTTTGCCGCTGGCGCCGGCTCAGCTTTCGCGGATCGGCCGCGGCCGGGCATTCTGGTCGAGCGCGACGAAAGTGAACACGCCTTCGGTCACCTTGACCTGGCTGTTGCCGCGGTCGCGGCTGGCGATGACCTCGATGCGAATCCGGATCGAGGTCCGGCCGATTTTCTCGACCCGGGCGTAGACCGAGATCAGGTCGTGAAGCAGGATCGGGGTGATGAACTTCATCGCCTCGATCGCGACCGTGGCCACCGGCCCCTCCGCCTCTCGCGAGGCGACGATTCCGGCCGCGATGTCCATCTGGCTGAGCACCCAGCCGCCGAAGATATGGCCGTTGGCGTTGATGTCTCCGGGGCGCGGAACGACGCGAAGGATCGGCTCGTTCTCGCCGATCGTCATGGCTCCTGCCTCCCGCTCGCGGCTTCGTCATGGCCGGCAGAATCGCTGAAGAATATCAGCCCCATCAAAGCGGTGCCGAGCAGCACCGAGAGGCCGACCCCGAGCGCGGTCGCGATGATCAGATTGATCGGCATCGGGCCGCCGGCAAGCTTGAGGTAGAGCAAGGCGACGAGCACCGCGCCGAGCGCGGCGAGGCTCATCCATTTCATCAGCCGCTTGTACCGCATCAGGGCACGATGGTTGCGTTCCAGGTCGCGCGGATCGCGCCGCTCGGGAATCGGGTCATGGCGGGGCATATGGCGCATGTGGCGGCACGGGCGGACGCCATCAACCCCGCGGCGAAAAGAATCGGGAAAATCAAGACTCATGGCTCGCGGCGTATCGCCGCGCTTCCCTTCGGACCGCCGAAATGGGAATAAGGAAGCCGATTCGACACCCTGGAGAGCGCAATGACCATATCCGCAATCCTGGAGCGCAAGGGCGGCGAGGTGGTTAGCCTCGACGTCGCCGCCTCGGTCCGCGACGCCGTCCAGCTGCTGGCCGGCCGCCGCATCGGTGCGGTGCCGGTGATGCGCGGCAGCGAAGTCGCCGGAATCTTTTCGGAACGCGACATCGTCTACCGGCTGAGCAGCGAGGGCGCTTCGATTCTCGACAAGCAGGTCGGCGATGTGATGACTGCGCCTGCGATCACCGTCCAGCCGGATACGACCATCCTTGGCGCCCTGTCGCAAATGACCCAGAGGCGAATCCGCCATCTTCCCGTGGTCGACGGCAGCGGCTCGGTGATCGGCATCGTCTCGATCGGCGATCTCGTCGCCTATCGCCTCAACCGGATCGAGGAAGAGGCCGAAGCGATGCGCACCTATATCCAGAGCGCCTGATCCACCGGTCAGGCTGGCTGGGGCGTGCGGCCTCGACCGAGGACGAAGCCGGAAACCTCGCTGAGCATCGGCCGCGCGAAGACGAGCAGGATCGCGCCGTAGGTCGCGGCGCCGAACGGCACCAGCAGAGCGAGCCGCGCGACCGGCGCCATTGCCGGCAGGATCAGGTCGAGCCCCTTCACCCCTGCGGCCATCGCCGCCGATGCGAGCAGGCCGGGCGCGATCGCGCGGCCGAGCCCGGCGAAGCTGGCGCCGATCACCGGCAGCGAGAAGGCGGCGGTCGCCAGCGTCAGGATCGGGAAACCGATCAGCCAGGCGCAGGCGAGGCCCTCCGCGCCGAATCGGACTGCGAACAGGAAGCAGATC
>JAQGLD010000263.1 GCA_028293055.1 Alphaproteobacteria bacterium | reverse complement strand
CGCCGGTGGCGACGTTGAGGCTGATTCCGGTGGAGAGCGGAATCCGGCGGGTCGTGAAGTCGGGCATTCATTTTCCCCTCCCGCTTGCAGAAGGGGCCGGGGGTGGGCTCGTCGCGCGCGGTAGCCTAGTCTTGCCCACCCCTAGCCCCTCCCGCAAGCGGGAGGGGGATTTTTCACGGATAGCTCACCGTCAGGGGCTGCGCGACCGGCAGCGGGATGAATTCGTCATGGTCGTCGGGCGGGAGGATGAAGCGGCCGGCACGCCAGTCCTGCTTGGCCTGCTCGATCCGGTCGCGGCGCGAGGAGACGAAGTTCCACCAGACATGGCGCGGGCCGTCGAGCGGGGCGCCGCCGCAGAGCATGACATGGGCGCCGCGCTCCGATCGCAGGGTGAAGCGAGCGCCGGGGCGCAGCACGTAGAGGATCTGCGGCTCGAGCCGCATTCCGTCGAGGCTGGCTTCGCCCTCGGCGAGATAGAGCGCGCGCTCGTCCGCCTCGGGATCGACCGGCATCGATCCGCCCGGCGCCAGCGCGATGTCGGCATAGATGGTCTCGCTGTGGCAGGTCACCGGGGAGCTCCGGCCCCAAAGGCTCCCCATCACCACCCGGGCCTGGCTTCCGCCATCCTCGATCAGCGGCAGATCGGCCTTGGCGACATGCTCGAAGGCCGGGTCGATCTCCTCCTTGGCGCTCGGCAAAGCGAGCCAGGTCTGGATCCCGCTGAGCTCGGGCCCGGCGGGACGAAGATCGACGGGCGAGCGTTCGGAATGGGCGATGCCCCGGCCCGCGGTCATCAGGTTGACCGCTCCGGGCTCGATCCGGGCGAAGGTGCCGAGCGAATCCCGATGCTCGATCGCTCCGGCGAACAGATAGGTGACGGTGGCGAGGTTGATATGCGGGTGCGGCCGCACGTCGATTCCGCCGCCGGCGGGCAGGTGGGCAGGCCCCATCTGGTCGAAGAAGATGAACGGCCCGATCGTCGTCCGTTCCTTGCTGGGCAGGGTGCGGTGGACCTTGAATCCGCCGAGATCGTGGGTGGTCGGGAGCAGCGTCAGCAGGAAGGGGTCGTCCATCTCAATCTCCGTCGATCAGTCAGCAGGCTTCGCGCTCATCCCGGATCGAGCTCTGGGTAGTGGCGAAAGATGCCGTCCTCGCTGAATCCGATCCGCCGGTCGCTGGCCAGATAGTCGGCCAGCTCGGGCATGGCATGAACCCGGTCGCGAAGCGCGAAGGTGAGCGGGAAATCACCCGCAAGGCTCCGCATCCGCCGCGGAAAGGCATAGTTCAGCCCCTCGATCAGCTGGAACAGCGACAGGTCCGGATAGGACCAGGCTTCGCCGAGCAGCCACGGCCCGCCTTGCGACAGGATTCGTTCGAAATAGCCGAGGAATTTCGGGATTCGTTCGTTGCGAAAGGCCTCTGCGGCGCGCGCCGCTTCGGCCTTCTGCTCCTCGTAGCGAAGCCCGGTTGCGACCGGGTGGTGCACATTGTGCGCCTCCGCCACCGCGTCGGAGATGGTCAGCTGCAGCTGGTTTGCGAAATCGAGCCGCTCCGCCGGCGCGAGCTCATGGCGCCGGGCGAGATGGAGCAGGATGGCGGCGACCTGCGCGATGCAGAGATCGCCGCAGACGAGGTAGGGCGGAGCGAAGGGCGGCTCTGCCCGTGGCCGCGTCATGTCCTTGGCGAGCGCTGCGCTGCCCTCGGCTCGGGCGCGGTCGCGATAGGGAATCGATTTGGCCTCGAGCGCGAGCCGCACGAACTCGCCGCGCCCCGGAATCTCCGCCCAGTACCACAGGTCGTAGGGTTCCATGCTCATTCTCCCGGTGCGGTCGCCTTGATCGCCAGCGCATGGACCCGGCCATCCATCAGGTCGCCCAATGCGGCATTGACCGCACGCTGCCGCGCCAGCCGGCCTTGCCCAGTGAAGCTGGGCGATTCGATCACCACGGTGAAGTGGCTTTCTCCGCTTCCGTCATGGCCGGCATGGCCGCGATGGCGGTCGCTGTCGTTGATCACGTCGAGCCGGGTGGGAGCGAGTGACGCGCGCAGGCGTTTGGCGATTTCTGTGGCGACTGGGCCGGTGCAAGCTTCGGTCATGGTGCTTATATAGGCCTCGGTACGAGGAAAGGCAGTCGGTGGCGAGTAGCGGAAAGCGGGAAACGAAATTCCACGGTCGGGTCGATCGCGGGGACGAGGCAATCTGCTCGCATCCCGGCTGCGACCAGACCGGCGAATTCCGAGCGCCTCCGCTCGGCGGCCGCCGTCCCAGCTTCGACGGGCCGGGCGACTGGCGCTGGCTGTGCCTCGATCATGTCCGCGAGTTCAACTCGGGCTATAATTATTTCGAGGGGATGAGCCCCGACGAGATCACCCAGGCGCAGACTCCCTATGGCGGCTGGGACCGCGAGACTCGTGCTTTCGCCACCGGAGGCGCGGACGCCCAGCCGAAATGGAGCGATTTCACCGACCCGCTCGACGCGATCGGCGCCCGCTTTCGGCGCGCCGGCGGCGCCGACACGGCGCGCCGCGACGGACGCGAGCTCAGCGCGGAGGATCGCAAGTCGCTTCGCGTCCTCAATCTCGGCCCCGATTGCAATCGCCGAGGCCTGCGCCAGCGTTATGCCGAGCTGGTCCGGCTCTACCATCCCGACCGTAATGGCGGCGACAGAAGCCACGAGAAAGCGTTGCAGGACGTCATCCACGCCTATACGCAGCTCAAATCCCGTCCAGCCTTCGCTTGATTCACCAGCTTCCGGAAGAAAGAGCCATGTCCGATCTGCCAAACGCCAACCCCGCCAGCCGCGGCGCCGTCGTGATGGACGCGCCCGACAAGATGGTGAAGGTCCGCGAGCTGTTCGGGGTCGACAACGACATGGAAGTGCCCGCTTTCTCCGAGGCGGACGAGCGGGTTCCGGACCTCGACCCGACCTATGTGTTCGATCCGGACACCACCCTCGCCATCTGCGCGGGCTTCGCCAAGAATCGCCGGGTGATGATCCAGGGCTATCACGGCACCGGCAAGTCGACCCATGTCGAGCAGGTCGCCGCGCGGCTCAACTGGCCTTTGATCCGCATCAACCTCGACGCTCATATCAGCCGCATCGACCTGATCGGCCGCGACGCGATCGTGCTTCGCGAGGGCCAGCAGGTCACCGAGTTTCGTGAGGGGCTGCTGCCCTGGGCGCTGCAGACTCCGACCGCTCTGGTGTTCGACGAATATGATGCCGGCCGCCCGGACGTGATGTTTGTCATCCAGCGGGTGCTCGAGACCGAGGGCAAGCTCACTTTGCTCGACCAGAACCGAGTGATCCGGCCGCATCCCTATTTCCGCCTGTTCTCGACCACCAACACGGTCGGCCTCGGCGACACGACCGGCCTCTATCACGGCACCCAGCAGATCAATCAGGGCCAGATGGACCGCTGGAACATCGTCGTCACGCTCAACTATCTGCCGGCCGCGACCGAGGCCCGGATCGTGCTCGCCAAGTCGGGCGAAAATGACCATGAAGGCGGCCGCGCCGAGGTCGAGAAGATGATCAAGGTCGCCGAGATGACCCGCCAGGGCTTCGTCAACGGCGACATCTCGACCGTGATGAGCCCGCGCACCGTGATCAGCTGGGCGCAGAATGCCCTCATCTTCAACGATATCGGATTCTCGTTCCGGCTGACCTTCCTCAACAAGTGCGACGAGGCGGAGCGGCCGCTGGTCGCCGAATATTATCAGCGCGTGTTCGGCAAGGACCTGCCGGAGAGCGTCGCCGGCCGCGCCGGATAGGCCGGGGCGGACCCTGAAGGTCGTGGCCCAGCCGGAAAATCCCCTCGAAGCCTTTCGCCAGGTGCTCACCGGCGCCTCGCGGGCGATCGCCCGCGAGCCCGACCTCGAGCTGAGCTTCACCGCGGACGTGCCTTCGACGTCGGGCAAGGCGGTCAAGGTGCCGATGCCCGGCCGGACCCTGCCCGAGCGGGAGGTCGCCGAGGCCCGCGGCTTCGCCGATGCCGCAGCGCTCAGGCTTCGCCACCACGATCCGGCGCTCCACGCCCGCTCGGCTCCGGACGACGAGATCGCCCGAGCCGTTTTCGATGCGGCCGAGCAGGCGCGGATCGAGGCGCTCGGCGCCCGCGCCATGGCCGGGGTTCGCTCCAATCTCGGCCGCGCCACCGAAATGCGGATCCGCACCGATCCGATCACCCGCGCCCGAAGCAAAGCGGAGGTGCCGCTCGGAACCGCGCTCGGGCTGATCGTCCGCGAGCGGCTGACCGGAGAGACGCCGCCCGACGCAGCCCGCGCCGGGCTCGACCTGGTCTCCGACTGGGTCGAGGACAAAGCCGGCGCCGATCTCGATGCGCTCGGCCTCGCGATCGACGATCAGGCCGCCTTCGCCGCTTTGGCCTCCAAGGTGCTCCGCGACCTCGAGTTGGTCGAGGGCGAGGCCGCCGATCTCAATCCCGACGAGAATGAGGAAGGCGAGGGCGAGGAGGAGGACAAGGGCGACGAAGGCGAGGACGAGGAGGAGGACGAAGCCGGCGGCGGCGAGGGCGAGGCCGAGATGCGGGTCGAGCAGGGCGATAGCGCCGACGACGACAGCGCCCCGCAATATGACGAGGAAGATCTCACCGACAGCGACGACGGCCTCGGCGAGGAAGGGGAGGAGGGAATGCTCCCGGTCCGCCCCAACCGTCCGTTGTCGGACCTGCCGCCGCATTTCGATTATCGTGTCTATACCAGCCGCTACGACGAGGTCGTCGAGGCGACCGAGCTTTGCGACGAGGAGGAGCTCGGCCGGCTTCGCGCCTATCTCGACCAGCAGCTCGTCCATCTGCAGGGCGCGGTGACCAAGCTCGCCAACCGGCTTCAGCGTCGGCTGATGGCGCAGCAGTCGCGCTCCTGGGATTTCGACCAGGAGGAAGGGCTGCTCGACGCCGCCCGGCTCGCGCGGGTGATCGTCAATCCGGCCCATTCCTTGTCCTACAAGATCGAGCGCGAGACCGAGTTTCGCGACACCGTGGTCAGCCTGCTGATCGACAATTCGGGCTCGATGCGCGGCCGGCCGATCTCGATCGCGGCCATTTCGGCCGACATCATGGCGCGGACGCTCGAGCGCTGCGGGGTCAAGGTCGAGATACTCGGATTCACTACCCGCGCGTGGAAGGGCGGCCAGTCGCGCGAGAAATGGCTCGCCGACGGGCGCCCGCCCAATCCCGGCCGGCTCAACGATCTTCGCCACATCGTCTACAAGAGCGCCGTCGAGCCGTGGCGGCGCGCCCGCAAGGATCTCTGCCTGATGATGCGCGAGGGGCTGCTCAAGGAGTATATCGACGGCGAGGCCTTGCTCTGGGCGCACAACCGCCTGATCGCGAGGCCCGAGGAGCGGCGCATCCTGATGGTCATCTCGGACGGCGCTCCGGTCGACGATTCGACCCTGTCGGTGAACAGCGGCACCTATCTCGAGCGTCATCTGCGCCAGGTGATCGGCTGGATCGAGGCGCGCTCGCCGGTCGAGCTCATCGCGATCGGAATCGGGCACGACGTCACCCGCTACTATAACCGCGCGGTGACGATCATGGACGCCGAGCAGCTCGGCGGAACCATGATCGAGCAGCTCGCATCACTGTTCGACGGGGAATAATCTTCCCGTCGATCGCCTCCCCCTCGCGCTTGCGGGAGGGGAGGCCATAAACAAAGGGCCGGCATCCCCGAAGGAATGCCGGCCCCGCCCTCAATAAGCTACTCGAGGGTAATCAAACTGGTCGGTTCAGCGGCAGCTGTCGCGTCCGATCGAGCGGCCGGCGAGCGCGCCGAGGACACCACCGAGGATCGTGCCGGTGGCGCGGCCGCCGCGGGGACCGTCGAGGCTGCGGCCGATCAGCGCGCCGCCGGCGGCACCGACGATAGTGCCGGTCGTGCCGCTGCAGCGGCGGCCATAATAATGGCGGTTGCTGCGGCCGGCATAATAATTGTTGTTGTAGCCGCCATTGGCATAGCCACGGTTGTAATAGCCGCTGTCGTACCCGCGGTTGCCGTAGCCGTTGTTGTAATTGCCATTGTTGCCGTAATAATTGTTGTCGTAGCTACGGCCATAGCTGCCCTGGTCGTAATAACCATGGGGGCGAGCTTCGGCGGCGGCCGGTATTGCAGCGATCGCGGTGATGCCGGCAACGGCGGCGAGTGTGAACTTATTGAACATGGTTCTAACTCCTTTGGTTACCGGCGACTCGCCATTGTCACGATCCGTCGGCCTTTTGCGATTGATGCCCTTATTCCATGATTCGTTTGAGCCAATCCTGAATGCGTATGTCAGCCAATGTTAATGCTGCGGAAGGGTGGCAGGAGAGGCCCGCACCGCTAGAAGCGGCGGCCATGCGCTTTCTCGCCTGCCTTGCCTGCCTCGTCCTGCTGGCGACCTTCGCGCCCCCGGGCACGCGCGGGCGCCCCGAGCCCTTGCCGGCCGTCGCCTTCGTCCATTTCGCGCCGGTGCCGTTCGACGACAGCGACCCAAAGCGCCGGCGGATCGGGCCGCTGACCTGGCTCGGCGAGTGGAAGCTGACCAGCAACGACCGCCGCTTCGGCGGAATCTCGGCGATGGAGGTGGAGGGCGACCGGGTCACGTCGTTCAGCGACGCCGGCTGGCTGATCCGATTCCAGCTTCCGCATGCCGGCGCGGTCGCGCCCGCTTCTGTCGGGCCGCTGCCCCAGGGACCGGGCGACGGCGAGCGCAAGAGCGACCGCGACATCGAATCGATGATTCTCTCCGGCGATTCGGCGTGGATCGGGCTCGAGCGCCGGAATGCGATCTGGCGCTACGATCGCTCCGATTGGCACGTCACCTCCTGGGCCGCGCCGCGGCCGATGCGGCACTGGCCGGCGAATCGCGGCGCGGAGGCGATGCTCCGGCTTGGCGATGGCCGCTTCCTGGTCTTCGCCGAAGGCCAGGGCGTCGATTCGCTCAGCCATGTCCTGCTCTTCGCTGGCGACCCGTCGGTGCCCGGCACGCCGTTCGTGGCGATGCATTATGCCAAGCCGCCCGGCTATCGGACCACCGATGCGGCGCAGTTGCCGGACGGACGAATCCTGATTCTCAACCGGCGATTCGCGCTCCTGGAGGGAGTGTCGGCCAAGCTCTCTTTGCTCGACCTGTCCGGCGCGCGTGAGGGCGCGGTGCTGCGCGGGCGGGTGCTCGCGGATTTCCACCGCCCGCTCAATGTCGACAATATGGAGGGGCTCAGCATCACTCGCGAGCGCGGCCGGACGATCGTCTGGATCGCCTCGGACGACAATTACAATCCGCTGCAGCGGACCCTGCTGATGAAGTTCGCGCTCGACGACAGGCTCTGAAAGGGCGGCGCTTCACGCGCCCTTTCAGGGTTCAGGCTTGGGAGGGCGGCGCCGAAGCGCCAGCCGGCTCAGGCTGCAGCGGCTTCCTCGCCGGACTGCTTCCTGGCGATCTCGCGCTTCAGGCGGCGTGCCTTCAGGCTGAGCTTGAGGTCGGCCGTCTTGGCGAGCCAATTATCGAGGCCGCCGACATGCTCGACCGAACGCAGGCCGTTGGTCGACACCCGCATGCGCACGCTGCGGCCGAGGGCATCGGACATCAGGGTGACGTTCTGCAGGTTCGGAAGGAAATTCCGCTTGGTCTTGTTATTGGCGTGGGAAACATTGTGACCCACCTGCCGGCCCTTGCCGGTCAGCTCGCAAATGCGCGACATCGTATCTCGTCCTGATTGATGCGGGGAGGCAGGCTCCCGGAACCCCGCGCCGATACCGTCGGAGGCGGTTCCAGTCAACCTGCAAGTCGAACGATCCCCTCCTTGGCCGGCTCGCGCAGCGATCGGGATTCGTTGCGCTCCAGCAACCAAGTCTTTAGGCCTTCGTTCTACCGCCAATCCGAATTTCAGTCGAAGGAATGCTCATGCGCGCTCTTCTCCTCCTCGTGGCGCTGGCGATTCTGGTCGGGATCGTGCTCGTCTTCACCGGAGTGGTCAGTCTCCAGCAGACCCAGCAGGCGCAGGCGCCCAAGTTCGAGATGAAGGTGAAGGACGTCAATGTCGGCACCACCACCACAAATGTCCAGGTTCCGGCGGTCGAGATGAAGACCAAGCAGGTCGAGGTGCCGAGCATCTCGGTGACCGACCACAACCAGGCGGCGGGGCAATAGGGTCGGACGCTCTGCCATTCGCCGAGCCGATGCGCCTCGCTCTGGCCGAAGCCGAGGCGGCCGCAGCGGCCGGCGAGGTTCCGGTCGGCGCGGTGGTGACCCGCGGTTCCGAAATCCTGGCCACGGCGCGCAACCGGATGCGCGACGGCTGCGATCCGACCGCCCATGCCGAGATGGTCGCGCTCCGAGCGGCGGCCGTACGCCTCGGCAGCGCGAGGCTCGACCAGTGCGATCTCTGGGTGACGCTCGAGCCCTGCGCGATGTGCGCCGGGGCTATCGCGCTGGCGCGAATCGCCCGGCTCTATTTCGCAGCGCCCGATCCGAAGGGTGGCGCCGTGCTCCACGGGCCGCGGCTATTCCACCAGCCGACCTGCCACCATGCACCCGAAGTCTATGGCGGAATCGGCGAAGCCGCCGCCGCCGCTTTGCTTCGCGACTTCTTTCGGGAAAGACGGGCGTGATCGGAGATACAATATTGTCGCCGCGCGGCGCAGGCAGCTAAGGGAACCTCAGCAAAGATGCCGGCGCCCCTCTCGCCTTTCCCCTGGATCGACGTAGTCGTCATCCTCCTCCTGGTCATGCTCAACGGCGTCTTCTCGATGGCCGAGCTGGCCATCGTGTCGTCGCGCCGGCCGAGGCTCAAGGCGATGGCCAAGAACGGCCACCGCGGCGCACAGATCGCATTGGACCTCGCCGCTGATCCGGGACGGTTCCTGTCGACCGTCCAGATGGGGATCACCCTGATCGGAATCCTCGCCGGCGCTTATTCGGGATCGAGCCTGGGCGGCCCTGTCGGCGACCGCCTGGCTCGCCTCGGCCTTGCCCCGGAGACCGCGAAGACGCTCGGCTTCGTCCTCGTCATCATCGTCACCACTTATGCGTCGCTGGTGATCGGGGAGCTGGTGCCCAAGCAGTTCGCCCTGCGCGCGCCTGAGCCGATCGCGGCCGTCGTCTCGCGGCCGATGCTGTGGATGGCGCGCGCCATGGCGCCGTTCGTCTGGCTGCTCGACCGCACCAGCGCCCTGGTCTTCCGCCTGCTCCGCCTCACCCGCGACAACAGCAACAAGGTGACCGCGGAAGAGCTCCATCTCGTCGTCGCCGAGGCGCACAGCGCTGGCGTGATCGAGGAGAGCGAGC
>JAQGLD010000220.1 GCA_028293055.1 Alphaproteobacteria bacterium | reverse complement strand
GCATCGGACCGCCCGCTCTAGAGTCTTGAATTGCCGCGATTTGCGAGTCGTCAGATGATTCCATCTGACTACAAATCGCTCTAATTGATGTCTTATGACCCGCTCATCCTGAGTAGCCATCAAGCTTGTCGAGATGGCGTATCGAAGGACGCCCGAATTTGAAGCGCTTCACACCCCCGCTTCAGCGAGGATCCGCTCGGCCTCGGCGAAAAGATCGGGATCAACCACCGCACCGGAAGCCGCGGCATTTTCCTCGAGCTGCTCGGGTCGCGAGGCCCCGACGATCGCCGAGGCGACATTGGGCTCGCGCAGCACCCAGGCCAAAGCGAATTGCGACAGGGTCAATCCAGCCTCGGCGGCGAGCGGCTTCAACCTTTGCACCGCCTCGAGCACCTCGGTCTTCAGCAGCCGGTCCATCCAGCCGCCCATCTCGTCGCTGGTCGCTCGGCTGCCCTGCGGCAGCGGAGCGCCGGGAAGATATTTGCCGCTTAGCACGCCCTGGGCGAGCGGCGACCAGACGATCTGCGAAATGCCGTTGGCAGCACAGAGCGGGATGATCTCCTTCTCAGGCGCGCGCCAGAGCATGGAATATTGCGGCTGGCTCGATACGAACGCCTCGATTCTCGGAATGGCCAGCGCCGCCTCGATCTTGTCCGCGGGCCATTCGGAGAAGCCGATATAGCGAGTCTTGCCGGCGCGCACCGCTGCGCTCAGCGCTTCCATTGTTTCCTCGAGCGGCGCGGAGTCGTCGTAGCGATGGCATTGGTAGAGATCGACATGGTCGGTCCTGAGGCGGCGGAGCGAGGCGTCCAGCTGCTTCTCGATCTGCGCGCGCGACAGGCCGCGATCCGTATCGCTCATCGGGAAGAAGACCTTGGTCGCGAGAATATAGGAGTCGCGCGGCCGCCCCTCGAGCACTTCGCCGAGGAATGTCTCCGCAGCGCCGCGGCCGTAGACGTTGGCAGTGTCGATGAAGTTGATGCCGAGATCGAAGGCCTTGTCGACGCAGGCCGCGGCGCGAGCGCGCTCGACCCCGACTCCATAGGTCAGCCACGAGCCGAGCGAGATTTCCGAGACCGAGAGTTCGCTCGAGCCGAGCCGCCGATATTGCATGATGTCATTCCTGTCCTGAATTCCTGCCCCAAAGTTCCGGAAGGGGCGGCGGTTCCGCGATCAGAGCCTGAGCCCGAAGAGGCCGGCCTTGAGCGCAAGATAAAGCATCGTCGATTCCTTCGCAGCCGCGCTCTCGGGAGAGCGACTTCGTCGCCTGCGCGTTTCGTCTCAAACGCCTCCTTGCGCTTCGGGCGCTCACCCGATAGACCGCGCCGCGACCGGCGGCCCGGCGGGCGTGGCGGAACTGGTAGACGCGCTGGATTTAGGTTCCAGTATCGAAAGATGTGGGGGTTCGAGTCCCTTCGCCCGCACCAGTCCGCCCGAATTCGCCCGCCAACTGAGCCGCCACTCTTCCGTAGAAGGTACGAGCCTGAACATGCAGACTGTCGAGACTTTGAACGAGGGCCTCAAGCGCGCCTACCGGATCACCATTTCGCGCCAGGACATCGACGCGCGCGTCGATGGCGAACTCAAGAAGGTGGCGCCGCAGATCCGCATGCCCGGCTTCCGTCCCGGCAAGGTCCCGGCTAATCTGGTTCGCAAGATGCACGGCCCCGCGCTCGAGCAGGAAGCGCTGAACACGGCCGTCCAGGAAGGCGTCCAGCAGCTGATCAACGAGCAGAATCTGCGTCCTGCGATGCAGCCCTCGGTCGAGCTCCAGGAAGGCGGCCCCGGCGAGGACGCGGTGGTCAAGGTCGAGCTCGAGACGCTGCCGCAGCTTCCCGAGCCCAAGGTGGACGGTCTCAAGCTCGAACGGCTGACCGCCGAGCCTACCGATGCGGAGGTCGACGAGGCGCTCGAGCGTCTCGCCGGCGGCCAGAAGAGCTTCGATCCCGCGCCTGCCGATCATCCCGCGGCCTCGGGCGATCTCGTCGTCATCGACTATGAAGGCAAGGTCGACGGCGAGCTGTTCGACGGCGGCAAGGGCGAATCGATGCGCGTCGAGCTCGGCACCGGCCGGCTCATTCCAGGCTTCGAGGACCAGCTGATCGGCGCCAGGGCCAACGAGCAGCGCACGCTCGAAGTCACCTTCCCCGACGATTATCCGGTCGAATATCTCAAGGGCCGCCCGGCGACCTTCGAGGTCACCATCGGCGAGGTCCAGACTGCACGCGAGGCGCAGGTCGACGACAGCTTCGCCCAGTCGATGGGCCTGGAGGGGATCGACCAGCTCCGCGGCCTGCTCAAGGGACAGATCGAACAGGAGCTCAACGGCCTCACCCGCACTCACATGAAGCGCAAGCTGCTCGACCAGCTCGCCGCCACCCACGATTTCCCGGTGCCGGAATCGATGGTCGAGGCCGAGTTCGGCCAGATCTGGCAGCAGCTCGAGCACGAAGCGACCCACGAGGAGGATCCCGAGGCCGCACGCGCCGAGATGGAGGCGGAGCGCGACGATTATCGTCAGATCGCGGAGCGCCGCGTCCGCCTCGGCCTTTTGCTCTCCGAGATCGGCCAGCGCAGCGGAGTCGCGATCAGCGATAACGAGATGAACCAGCTGATCATGCAGGCGGCGCAGCAATATCGCCCCGAGGATCGCCAGCGCTTCGTCGAATATGTGCGTAGCGACCCGATGGCGGCGGCTCAGATCCGGGCGCCTCTGTTCGAGGACAAGGTCGTCGATTACCTCTTCGCACAGGCCGAAATCAGCGAGCGCAGCGTGACGCGCGATATACTCCAGGCCGAGATCGAATCGGGCGAGCCCGACCATGTCCACGGCCCCGGCTGCGGCCATGATCACGACCACGATCATGCCAAGCCCAAGGCCAAGGGCAAGAAGGCCAAGGCGGCTCCCGCCGAAGTCGAGGCCGAGGCGCCGGCGGAAGCGGCCAAGCCTGCAAAGGCCGCGAAGAAGGCCAAGGCCGCCGAGGCGCCGGTCGCCGAAATTACCGAGCCGGTCGTGGCCGAAGCTCCGGCAGCGGAAACGAAGCCGGTGAAGAAGGCCAAGGCGAAGAATGCCGATGCCGTCGAGGCCCCGGTCGCCGAGCCCGAGGCGAAGCCGGCGAAAAAGCCCAAGGCCAAGAAGACCGACGCTTAACCATTCTTCTCTAGGTACCGAAGCGCTCCCCTTCTACAGGAAGGCGGGGCGCTTCTTTTTGTGCGG
>JAQGLD010000219.1 GCA_028293055.1 Alphaproteobacteria bacterium | reverse complement strand
GCGATCGCCACAAGACCAGCCAGATCATCCGGGCGGTCACCGATTTCGGGCACAGCCTCAACATGCGGGTGGTGGTCGAAGGCGTCGAGAGCGACTGGCAGGCACGCTTGCTCCAGCTGCTCGGGTGCGATCTTCTCCAGGGCTACGAGATCGGAATGCCGATGCCGCTGCCCGAGCTGATCGCCTACAAGGCGCGCAATGCCGAGCATGCCTGGCAGAGCTCGCAAAGCGCGCTCGCACCGACCGACGAATCGTTCGCGACCGATCCCGTTCCGATCTTCAGGGCGTCGCGATAGACGCAGGCCCGGCGGGTCTCCCGCTTGCGAGCCAAACGGCCCAGCCTCCCCCTCGGCTCCGGGTGACTCAGGAATACGCCGGCGCTACCGGATGAGCGCCTGCAGGATCCACACATCCAGTTTGCCACCGACAGTGTGTTGAAATTCAGAGGGCTTGGTTAGAATCGTCATTCCCCGCGAACGCCGGAATCGAGCCGCCCTGAATGGCTGATTAGCGCCCGTTCTGGATCCCAGCTTGTCTCGCACGGGCGCTAAGTTAAGCTGCGTGAGCCCAGCCTCCCTATGCGCGAAGTGCACGGGGAGGGGAACCATGCGAAGCGTGGTGAAGGGATAACTTCAGTAGATTCTGCGGGTCCCAAGAGAAGCGTTGGAACCGGTGCCTCTATCCCTCCACCACCCTTCGGGTGGTTCCCCTCCCCATCCGCTGCGCGGATAGGCAGGACAAGGTGCTCCGCCAAACTTAGCGCCTGTGGGCTTTCGCGGGGATGACGAACAAAACGGAATGTGTGAATGCCGTAGGCGGAGCGCAGAGTGCTTGCGCACGAGGTGCGCAGCGCAGGACCGCGTTGAACTGAAATTCCGGCCGCGACCCGGCCCTGTTCACATGAGTGAGGATCGGGCTGGGCCGCCCCATTCATGGCGCGCAGCCACAATCCTCGCCGCTCAGAAGTCCTTCCAGTCGTCGAACCCGTCGCCGGCGCCATTGTCGCCGAGACCAGTCTTTCCTGCGCTCGGCAGCGCCGCGATCGGCGAGACATAGATCGAATCGTGCGATCGCGGCCTTGCCGGCGCGAAATGCTTCGGGCCGGCCGCCTCGCCGGCATTGCGGATTCGGGCCGCCGCGGTCTCTTCGTGGCCGGTGCGGAACTGGGCCGCCTGGACGGCGAGGGTCTCGACTTCCGAGGACAGGTGCCGCGCCGCAGCCGAGGTCTGCTCGACCATCGCCGCATTCTGCTGGGTGGACCGGTCCATCGAGCCGATCGCTGCGCTGATCTGGGTGATCGCGCTCGCCTGGGCCTGGTTGTCGGCTGCTATGCCGCCGAGCAGGCTATGGACCTCGCCGACCTCGCCGGTAATGTTCTGGAGCGCGCCGTCGACCCTCTGCACCGCCTCGACCGCCGCGGAAATGTCGGCCTGGGTAACGCTGAGCTGACCGCGGGCGCGCTTGGCTTCCTCCTCGGCGCGCATCGCAAGCGCCGAGACGAGATCGGCGACGACCGCGAAGCCGCGGCCGGCATCGCCCGCCCGCCCGGCCTCGACCGCAGCGTTCATCGCCAGCACCCGGGTCTGGAAGGCAATCTTGTCGACGCCCTCAATGACATCGTCGATTCCGCGCGCGCTGTCGGAAACGCGGCCCATGGCCTGTACAGCCTCGTCGGCCGTGGCTCGGCCGCCCGAGACGGTGGCGATGGTCTGGTCGGCGCGACGGACGGTACGCTCGGCGGCCTTGGCGGTCGCCTTGATCCGGCTGTCGATCTGGGCGAGCGCAGCCGACGTCTGCTCGAGGCTCGCTGCATTGCATTCGGTCCGGCGGGCGAGATCCTCCGACGCCTGGGCGATCTGGCTGGAGCCGGTGCTGATTTGCGCCGCGCTTTCGCCGACCGCGCCGATCAGGTCGCGAAGCGCGCCGAGCGCGCCGTTGAAATGGGTCTTCAGCGCCGCATAAGCCGGCGGGAAGTCCGCAGTGACGTCTCGGGTGAGGTCGCCGCGGCTGAGCGCCGCGAGCGACTGTTCGAGCGAAGCGGTCACCCGCGCCTGCGCGTCGGCGTTGCGCGCGTCGGCGGAGGCGCGGTCCATTGCGGCCTGGCGAAACAGCTCGACCGCGGCCGCGATCCGGCCGAGCTCGTCGTCGCGGCCGCGATGCGGCACCTCGGCCTCGCCGCCATTGGCGAGGGCAGTCGTCGCGGCGGCGATTTCGGCCATCGGACCGGCCACGGTGCGGCGGATCAGCATCCAGATGGCGAGCAGGCCGGCGAACGAGATCAGCGAAAGTGCGATGACGAAGTCGAGCGAGGTCTCGGCTGCGGCGCGGCCGTTGAGGTCGGCTGCAACCGAACGCCGATGATGAAGCTCGCCGATGCGGCGGGCCTGGTCGATCGCCGCGCGCGAGGCGCTCATGCCGTCGTTGGTGATCGCCGCCAGCATTTCGCCTCGCCGTCCGGCTCCGCGCGCGACGAGTATGCGATCGTTAACGCTGTCGAGCGCCGCGATCCTCGCGCGCAGGGTGCCGAGCTCGGGCGCTATCTCGTCGGCCAGTCGCGCATAAGCGGCGAGGCTCCGGCCAAGCCGCTTGCGCGACTCCGCCATCTTCCCTTCGAGATCCGACGCTTCCGCCGCACTTGCGGCATTGTAATCGGACAAGACGATGATGCGCTGCTCGCGCAGCTCGTCGCCGATCTCCGACAATGCCTCGCTTCCGGTCAGCCCGCGCTCGACCTGGCGCTGCGAGGTCGCGCTGAGATCGCGATTGGTCCAGATGCCCGCAGCGGCGATGAGGGCGAGGAGAATGGCGATAAGAGCGAAGGCGGCTGCCATCTTTTTCGCGAGGGGCCAGTTCCTGACGACGGAGGTCATTTGGTCTGCTTTCATCCTGTTTCGCCACGAGCGCCAGGCCGCGCGCTCTCCCCAAGTCTCTGAAATATAGGACGGATGCGGCGGGCCGGCAGCATCCTCCGCAAAGAAACGATCCGGAAGGGCCGGGCTGCACCGTCCGGAATCGCCCCACAAACGAAGCCTCGACGAGTCTTGCAATGGCGAAACGGAACCTGCCGCGATCAAGCGCGGATAGTATAGGGGATCGCCCCGGCAGGATCCGACATCCGGGAGGCAGGTTTCGCGGCCAATCCGGTTGGGCCTGCAGCGATTCCAGAACGGTTTTTATTGCAAGGATGTGGGAGAAGTGGAGAACGGGTCGTGAAAAATGCCGCCGTTCGTTACCGCCGTCTCGCCCCGGAATAATCGAGTTGGCAAGATGCTGTGTAACCCGCATAATGGAATCGGGAATCGGTCGAACAACCGTTAGAGGAGGACCTCATGCCAACTCGTTCTTATCCATCCTTTTACATCTACCTCGACAAGGCCGGAGAATATCGCTGGCGCTATCAGGCATCCGGCAATCACAAGACCGAGGCGGACAGCGCCGAGGGCTATAAGGAGCTTCGCGACTGCGA
>JAQGLD010000181.1 GCA_028293055.1 Alphaproteobacteria bacterium | reverse complement strand
CAGCGCCGATCGCCGCACCATCCTCGCCGCCGACCGGACCCTGCTCGCCGCGGAGCGCACCTATGCGGCCTGGGTGCGCACCGGACTGACCGCGCTCGCCGCGGGTGTCGGCGCCCGAGCCTTGCTGCACGATCTCGTCCCGGCCTGGATGGCGAGCGCGACCGCAACCTTGCTGGTGCTGTTCAGCGCCTTCTGCTTCGTCGCCGCGGTGTGGCGCGAAATGCTTCCGGGAATTTCGCCGCTGCACCCCGACACGAGGCGCTTGCCGGCGGCGCTGCTGATCGTCGTCAACGGGTTTCTCGTCCTGGTCGCGGCTGCTGCCCTGGTCGGCATCTGGACGAAATGAATCGTCCGACTGGCGGCCACGCCTTTACTTTCGTGACCTTTTCCCTCGGACGACCGGAAAGCCGCCCGGCAATAATTGGCCGGCTCGTCTGTGGACGGAGACAATAAGTGCATTTGCCCACAGCCATGCAGCGTCTCTAAAGGACCGGAGATTGACAGAGAAAGGGACGAGTCTAGTCTCCCGATCGATTGCAGCGTCGGAGAAGGAGACTTGCGATGAACCCGAGCCCAGCCTGTATCGCATTGATTCAACAGTTCGAAGGCTGCGCCAAGGCACATACGGGCGGAGGCTTCGCGGCCTATCCCGATCCCGCGACCGGTGGGGACCCGTGGACGATCGGCTGGGGAACCACCGGTTCCGACGTCAAGCAAGGCATCGTCTGGACCCAGCAGCAATGCGACGACCGGCTGCGCAAGGATGTCGGCACATTCGCGGTCGCGGTCGCCAGGGCGATCGGCGACGCCCCGACCACGCAGCATCAATTCGACGCCATGGTCAGCTTCGCCTACAATTTGGGCACCGCCAATCTGGCCTCGAGCACCTTGCTCAAGAAGCACAAGGCCCGCGACTATGCCGGCGCCGCCGCCGAGTTCGCGCGATGGAACAAGGCGGCCGGCAAGGTCATGGCGGGCCTCACCCGCCGTCGCGCTGCGGAGGCCGCGCTCTACGCGAAGTGACCGCCTCGCCGCGCGAAGCGATCGGTCGCGCTTTCGATCCCCGGCGCTTTTACGAAATCTTTATGCGGGGCGATCGCGCTCCGGTGGATACTTAACGCCCAGCCGCGCATGTCGCGTGCTTCCCATTGTGGGAAAGCCGAGCAACCTCCCTGTCGACCGCCGCCGCCGCACTTCCCGATGTTCAGCCGGAAGCGCGCCCTCATCACGGGCCCGCGGAGCCGCTGTCGAGGCTCGCCCTCGGCGCGATCGGAATCGTCTTCGGCGATATCGGCACCTCGCCGCTTTATTCGCTCAAGGAGAGCTTCATCGGGCCCCACCCGTTGGCGGTCGACCGGGCGCACATCTTCGGCATACTCTCGCTCATCTTCTGGACCCTGACGCTTGTCGTCACGGTCAAATATGTCCTGATCATCATGCGCGCCGACAATAAGGGGGAAGGCGGCTCGCTCGCTCTGCTCGCCTTGATCGCCCGCCGCATGCCCGGCAAGCGATGGACCGAGGGGATCGTGCTGCTCGGAGTCCTCGCCACCGCATTGTTCTACGGCGATGCGATCATCACCCCTGCAATATCGGTGTTGTCGGCGGTCGAGGGCCTCGAAGTGGTCAATTCCGGCTTCGCCCCTCTGGTGCTGCCGGTCTCGATCGTCATCCTGATCGGACTGTTCATGATCCAGGCCCACGGCACCGCCCGGGTCGGCGAAGTTTTTGGCCCGGTGATGCTCGCTTACTTCGCGATCATCGCCCTGCTCGGACTGGTCAACATCGCGGCGGCGCCCGGAATCCTGGTCATCGTCAATCCCTGGTGGGCGGTGCATTTCTTCGCCCTCGATCCCAGGCTCGCCTTCCTAGCCTTGGGTTCGGTCGTGCTCGCCGTGACCGGAGCGGAGGCGCTCTACGCCGACATGGGACATTTCGGGCAGCGGCCGATCTCGCTCGCCTGGCTCTACCTCGTCTTCCCCTGCCTGCTGCTCAACTATCTCGGCCAGGGCGCCCTGCTGCTCGTCAGCCCCGAAGCGATCGCCAATCCCTTCTTCCTGATGGCGCCCTCATGGTCGCGCCTGCCGCTGGTCGTCCTCGCCACAGCGGCGACGATCATCGCAAGCCAGGCGGTCATCTCGGGCGCCTTCTCGGTGACTCGTCAGGCGATGCAGCTCGGCTTCGTTCCGCGCCTCAAGATCCTCCACACCAGCGAGCGCGCGGCGGGCCAGATCTACCTGCCCTTCGTCAACTGGACCCTCCTCGTCCTCGTTCTCGGCCTGGTCCTCGGCTTCCGGGAATCGAGCAAGCTCGCCTCGGCCTACGGAATCGCGGTCACCGGCACGATGTTCATCACCACCTGCCTGCTCGCAGTCCTGCTGTTCAGCGTGTGGCGCTGGAACCGCTGGCTGGCGGCGGCGGTGACCGGTGTGTTTCTCGCCGTCGACGGCGCCTATTTCGCGTCGAACCTGACCAAGATACCCGATGGCGGCTGGTTCCCGCTGCTGATCGCCGGAATCGTCTTCACCCTGCTCACCACCTGGGCGACCGGCCGCAAGCTGCTGCGGCGCCGGCTCTCCGAGGCCTCGATGCCGCTCGAGATGCTGATCGACCACCCGCCACGCTCGATCACTCGGGTCCCGGGCACCGCAATCTTCCTCTCCGCCGATCCGCAGGGCGCGCCTCCGGCGCTGCTGCACAACATGAAGCACAACAAGGTGCTGCACGAACGCATCATCATCCTCACCGTCAGGGTGGAGGACATACCCTATGTCGATCCGGAGGGACGCGTGACGTCGGAGTCGCTCGGCGAGGGCTTCTTCCGGATGATCGTCCGCTACGGTTTCATGGAAGAGCCCGACATTCCCGCTTCGCTGGGCCAGTCCAGGCAATGCGGGCGCGAGTTCCGGATGATCGAAACCAGCTTCTTCCTCGGCCGCCAGACCCTGATCCCGTCGAAGCAGCCGGGGATGGCGATCTGGCGCGAGCATCTCTTCGCCTGGATGGTGCGCAACGCGGAATCGGCGATGGAATTCTTCAAGCTGCCGGTGAACCGGGTCGTCGCGCTCGGCAGCCAGATGGAGATCTGACCCGGGCGGTGCGCGCCGGGCAGAGCTATACTCGCCGCTGCTGCTGGGCGATCGCCTGGAAACACGACGTCACCCTGAACTCGTTTCAGGGTCCAGCTGGTCGCGCATCGAGAGGTGGAGGACTGGATGCTGAACCGAGTTCAGCATGACGAGGGCTCAAACCCGGTAGGCCTGCCGGTTGAAGCGGAGTGGACCCAGGCCCTAGCCGGTCATCAGCCGGTAGCCGATCCCCGGCTCGTTGCGGATCAGCACCGGCGAGGACGGATCGGCCTCCAGCTTCTGCCGTACCGCCCGCGCGGCGACGCGCAGATATTCGACATCCTGCTCGTGGCCCGCTCCCCAGACCGCGCGAAGCAGCTGGGCGTGGGTCAGCACCCGGCCGGGATGCTTGGCGAGCTCGGCGACGAAGCCATATTCGCGCGGCGTGAGATGCACCTCGGCGCCGGAGCGCCGGATCTGGCGAGCGGCGAGATCGATCTCGATCTCCCCGACCTTCACCACCGGCGCCTCGGCCTGCGCCGTCAGCCTGTGCCTCAGCACGACCCGAATCCGGGCGAGCACTTCCTCGGTGTCGAACGGCTTGGTCACATAATCGTCGGCGCCGAGATCGAGCGCAGCCACCTTCGGCTCGGTCTCCTCGCGCGCCGAGACGACGATCACCGCCGCTCCGGCCTTCTTGAGCAGGGGAATGATCTCGAGCCCGTCGCGATCTGGCAGGCCGAGATCGAGCAAGACCACCTCGGGATGGTCGATCGCCACCGCGTTGAGCGCCTCGCGCGCATCGGCTGCCTCGACCACCCGATACCCGCCACGCTCCAGCGCGATCCGGATCAGGCGGCGGATCGCGGCTTCGTCGTCGACGATCAGCAGCTTGCTCGCCATCGGATTCATCCCGCAGCGCCGGCACGCACCAGCAGCCGCTCGGGAAAATCGATCGAGAAGCAGGCGCCGCGCGGCTCGGTCCGGTTCGTCGCCGATACCTTGAGCCCCATCGCTTCGGCGAACCCTTTGACGATCGCCAGTCCCAATCCCGTTCCTCCCTTGCGATCGGAGCCTTCCAGCCGGGTGAAGGTCTGGAAGATCCGGCTTTCCTCTCCGGGTGGAAGCCCCGGCCCCTCGTCGATCACCGACAGGACCAGCCCGTCCTGCCGGCGCCTCGCGGCGATCAGGATCGGGCTCTCGGGCCTCGCATATTTGCC
Source organism: Alphaproteobacteria bacterium (assembly GCA_028293055.1). Lineage (GTDB taxonomy): Bacteria > Pseudomonadota > Alphaproteobacteria > Sphingomonadales > Sphingomonadaceae > Allosphingosinicella. The sequence goes on along the minus strand of JAQGLD010000181.1, from coordinate 2,310 downwards.
GGCATTGTCCAGCAGGTTGATCAGGCAGTGATGGAAGAGCTGGGGGTCGACCCGGACGAGGGGCAGGTCCGGAGAGACTTCGAGGCGGATCGGATGGCTGGCGAGCGCCTGCTTGAGGTCGTGCACCGCGGTGGTCACCGCGTCGGTGAGATCGACCGGCTCCAGCGCCAGCTTGAGCGCTCCGGCTTCGACCCTGACCATGTCGAGGAGGTTCGAGACGAACCGGTTGAGCCGCTGCGCCTCGGTCTCGATCGCTTCGATCAGCGCGGGATCGCCCTCGGCGGCCCGGCGCAGCTCCGCGACCGAACCGAGGATCGTGGTCAGCGGAGTCCTCAGATCGTGGCCGACCGAGGAAAGCAGAGCCGAACGGAGCCGGTCCTGCTCCTTGAGCTGGACGACCTTGGCCATCTCGCTCTCCAGCGAGATCCGCTCGAGCGCGAGCGCAGCCTGATCGAGCAGGCTGAGCAGCAAAGGAAGCTGGTCGGAGCGGAGCGCGTCGCCGAGCTCGCGGGCGACCCCGAGCACTCCGAGCGAATGCTCGCCGACCACCAGCGGCTGGAACAGCCAGTCGGACGCGGTCAGGGTCTCCGATCCTCGGCCGGCCGGCTGGCGGTGGTCGAACGCCCATCCCGCCGCGGCCAGGTCGATCGCGTCGAGCCTGTCTTCCGGCGGCACCGCGCTGGTCAGCTTCAATCCGTCCTCGCCCGGAAGGAGCAACACGGCATGGACCGCGAGCAGCCGCGAGACCTCGCCGCACAGGGTCTGGCCGAGCTCCTCCGCGTCCATCAATCCGGTCAGCTGGCGCGCGAAGCCGGCGAGCGCCGCATTCTGGCCCGCGCTGCGCTGCGCGAGATCCGCCTGGAGCTTCACCCGCGAAGCCAGCTGGCTGGTCACCGCGGCGACCGCCAGCAGCATCAAGGCTGTGACGATGTTGGCGGGATCGCTGATCGTGAAATCGTAGAGTGGCGGCAGGAAGAAGAAATTATAGGCCAGGGCCGACAGCAGGCCGGTCGCGATGCCGGTGCGCAGGCCGTAGAGCGTCGCCGCCGCCATCACCGGGATCAGATAGAGCAAGGCGAGATTGGTCAGGCTGGCGAAGGCGCTGAGGCTCGCGCCGAGCGCGGTGACCCCGGCGACCATCAGCGCCGACAGGGCGTAGCCGAGCGGGCTTCCCCACGCGCTCGGGCCGAACGCTGCGCCGGCCTTGAGCCTTGGCCCCGGCTGGCGTTCGCCGAGCGGCAGGACATGGACCGCAATGCCCGGAGTGTCGCGCACCAGCCGGTCGACAACCGAACCATGGCGAAGCTCGAACCAGCGCGACCGGTTGGACTTGCCGACGACGAGCTGGGTGGTTCGAGCCTCGATGCTGTAGGTCCTGATCCCTTCGATCACGCTCGCCGCCGGCACCGAGGCGACATTGGCGCCGAGCTGAGCTGCGAGCTGGAGCGCGGAGGCGACCTGCTGCCGTTCCTCCTCGCCGAACCGGGCGGCGCGGGGAGTCTCGATGAACAAGGCGGTCCAGTGCGCCCGCATCGCGTCGGCGAGCCTCTTGGCGGCTCGGACCAGGCCTTCCGAGCCCGGCAGCTCGCTCACCGCCACAAGGATCCGCTCGCCGCCCGCCCAGGTTCCGGCCAGCGCATGGGCGCGCAGATAATCGAGCATCTGCGCGTCCACCGCCTGCGCCGCGCGCCTCAGCGCCAGCTCGCGCAACGCCGAAAGGTTCGATTTCGAGAAGAAGTGGCTGAGCGCCCGCGAAGCCTCGTGCGGCACATAGACCTTGCCCTCCTTGAGCCGCTCGATCAGCTCGTCCGGAGGAATGTCGACCACCTCGATCTCGGCATTCTCGAGGACCCTGTCGGGCACGGTTTCGCGCACCCTGACCTTGGTGAACGAGGCGACGACGTCGTTGAGGCTCTCGAGATGCTGGATGTTGAGCGTCGAATAGACATGGATCCCCGCTGCGAGCAATTCCTCGACATCCTGGTAGCGCTTGGGGTGGCGGCTGCCCTCGACATTGCTGTGCGCCAGCTCGTCGACCAGCACGAGCTGCGGCCGGCGCGCGAGCAGCGCGTCGAGGTCCATCTCGGTCAGTGTGCGGCCCTGATAGTCGATAGTCCTGCGCGGAATGAGCTCGTGCCCCTCGACCAGAGCCTCGGTTTCCGCCCGGCCGTGGGTCTCGACGATCCCGATCACGACATCGGTGCCGCTCTTCAGCCGGCCGAGCCCGTCAGTCAGCATCTCGTAGGTCTTGCCGACGCCGGGAGCGGCGCCGAGGAAGACCTTCAGCTTGCCGCGGCCCTCCCGCTCCGC
>JAQGLD010000179.1 GCA_028293055.1 Alphaproteobacteria bacterium | reverse complement strand
CGTCGATTACGCCCGCGCCAACGCCTCGATCGGGATCAACGCCACCGTCCTCAACAACGTCAATTCGAACGCCGACATTCTGACGCCGGCTTTTCTCGACAAGGTCAGGATGCTCGCCGACCTGTTCAGGCCGTGGGGCATCAGGGTCTATCTCTCGGCCCGGTTCAGCGCGCCGATGGAGATTGGCGGGCTCAAGACCGCCGACCCGCTCGATCCGCTGGTGCGCGCCTGGTGGAAGGCGAAGGCGGATGAGATCTATCGCCACGTCCCCGATTTCGGCGGCTTCCTGGTCAAGGCCAATTCGGAAGGGCAGCCGGGGCCGCAGAATTACGGCCGAAGCCATGCCGACGGCGCCAACATGCTCGCCGCCGCGCTTGCCCCGCACAATGGGATCGTGATCTGGCGGGCCTTCGTCTATTCCGACACCAATGCCGAGGACCGCGCCAAGCAGGCCTATTCGGAGTTCCAGCCGCTCGACGGCAAGTTTGCCGACAATGTCGTGGTCCAGGTCAAGAACGGACCGATCGATTTCCAGCCGCGCGAGCCGTTCAGTCCCTTGTTCGGAGCGATGCCGCGAACGGCGCTGGCGATGGAGATGGAGATCACCAAGGAATATCTCGGCTTCGCAACCCACCTGGTCTATCTCGGCACCATGTGGGAGGAGGTGCTGCGCGCCGACACCTACCGCAAGGGGCCGGGCTCGACCGTCGCCAAGGTGATAGACGGCAGCCTCGAGGGACATCGCCTCACCGTCATGGCGGGAGTCGCCAATGTCGGCAACGACCGCAACTGGACCGGCTCTCAGTTCGACCAGGCGAACTGGTACGCCTTTGGCCGCCTCGCTTGGAACCCGGACCTGTCGGCCCAAGATATAGCCGAGGAATGGGTAAGGCAGACGTTCGGGAACGATCCCCGCCTCGTTCTACCGGTGGTCGGCATGATGATAGGGTCGCGCCAGGCTGCGGTGGATTACATGACCCCGCTCGGCCTCGCCCATCTGATGGGCACCGGCCATCATTACGGACCTGCACCGTGGGTGAAAGAGCTCGCGCGTCCGGAGTGGAACCCGGTCTATTATCACCGCGCCGACCAGGCCGGGATCGGCTTCGACCGCACCGCGAGCGGCAGCAACGCGGTGGGCCAGTATGCGCCCGAGGTCGCGAAGCATTTCTCGGATCTCGCCACGGTCGGAGACGACTATCTGCTCTGGTTCCATCACCTCCCCTGGGAGTACCATATGGGTTCAGGCCAGACGCTTTGGGAGGCACTTGTGGCCCGGTACGACAAAGGTGTCGACGAGGTTCGTGAGATGCGGCGGAGCTGGGACAGGGTAGCGCCAAGAGTCGATCCCGAACGCAGCGCCGAGATCACGGCCTTCCTCGCCATCCAGGAGCAGGAAGCGATTTGGTGGCGCGACGCATCGATCGCCTATTTCCAGTCGGTTTCGAAGCGCCCCCTGCCCGCTGGCGTCGCTCCCCCGAAGCACGATCTGGCTTATTACCAGGCGCTCAAATTCCCCTACGCGCCGGGCCGCGGAGAGTGACGGTCGATCAGCGCCGGCTGAGACCCTGCAGCAGAAACTGCTTGATCCGGTCGCGCAACTTCGGGTTGGCATCTGCCAGGATCCCGCGATGCTCCGGAGCGAGGTGGTCGGCGGGATTGCCGTGGCGGCGGAACACGTAGAGGTCGAACATCTCGCGCCAGGCCTCGCGCTGCCCCTCGGAGAGCTCCCCGATCGACCAGATACCGTGCGCGAGAGCCTCGAACGCGGAACCGGCGTCGGGCGGAGCGGCGCGCCACCAATAATTGAGCAGCACGTTGAACGGATCGAGGGCCTCGACATGGTGCCACCACAAAGTGGGGATGTAGATGGCGTCGCCGGGCTCGAGCTCGGCGCTCTGCGCCTGGGCGAGCGCCTCACGAAAGCGCGGATAACGCTCGAAGTCGGGGTCGGCGAGATCGACCATGCTTGCCGGCTGGCCGGCCATGGTGAAATCGAGCGGCCCGATATAGAGATTCGCGACCTGATCGGGCGGAAACAGAGTGAATCGGCGGCGGCCGGCGACGACGCAGGCGATATTGTCGGACTCGTCGAAATGGGCGCTGACGATCGTCTTCGTCCCGATCCAGATCCGCGGCACGAGATGAGGATCGTCGACAAGGCCCATCGGATTGGCCGAGTCGAAGCCGGGCAGCACCTCTGGGGTCGGCGCCGCGCCGATATAGACTGACGGCGAACCGGGGAGACCGGCCACATCGAATATGTAGCGCAGCACGTCGCCGAACGCTCCCGTTCGCCGGTCGAAATTGAAGCCCTTCATGTCGTCGCGATAGAAGAAGCGGCCGCCTATTTCCGGCGCACCGATGAACGCCTCGACTGCGGCGCCGTGATCGAAGCGCGACAAATAGGCAGCGACATCCCCTGCCCCGCTCCGCGCCGCCTCGACCGCCGGCCAGTCCCGCACGAAGCCGCGCAGTACGACCGGCTGATAGGCCGGCACGATCTCGCGCCTGAACAGGTCCCGGTCGAGAGTCTCGATTTCCCGCATGGCCCCCAACCTAATCGGCGCCCCGAGCGGAGGCGAGCCAATACCGCCTCACCATCGCGCAGGCGCAAACAAAAACCCCCTCCGCGCAAGGCGGAGGGGGTCGAGTTCCCTGGGTATGAAGCGGCTAGAAGTTGCCGCGGAGAATGAAGGAGAAGCGGCGGTCGTTCATGTAATAGGAACGCGGTCCGCTCAGCCCGTCCGCTGTGAATTGCTGGGTCGTCTTGGTAATCGTATTCAGCAGGTTGACCGCCTGGACCCCGAACTTCAACTGCTTGGTGACATTGAAGAAAGCCGAAGCGTCCAGATTGCCCGAAGCCTCGTTGAAGATCGGGTAATAAGGGAAGATCACGTCCGCCGCGGTGAGCAGGAAGCGGGACCGCCAATTATAGGCGACCCGAAGCGAGACCGGGCCTTTCTCGTAGAAGGCCTGGAGGTTGACCGTATGCTTGGAGAGCTGCTCGAGCGGCAGGTTTCCGACTCCCGTCCGCGCCAGGTTCGACGGGCTTCCCGTATTCAGGAACGAGTTGGGCAGCCCCTTGCTGTTGAGATAGGTGTAGCTCGCATTCACGCCCAGGCCGCTGAATATCCAGGGCAGGAAGTCAAGGCTCTGCTGATAGGCGACCTCGAAGCCCTTGATCTTGCCGGTGCCGTCATAGTTGGACGGCACTCGAACCGTGATAGGCTCGGTGATTCCGTTCTGGGTAAAGCTTCGGGTGACCTGGTTCGCGAAGAAGAAGTGGTCGATCTCCTTGTAGAAGGCGTCGACGGTCAGCGATCCCACCTTGGCGAAATACCATTCGAGAGTCGCATCGAACTGCTTGGCAGTCGCCGGCTTCAGATAGGGATTGCCGAGGTTGAAGGTGACCGTGTTGTCGGCATTGTTGAAGGTCGCCGAGAAGGAGTTCCGGATGCTGGCAAGATCCGGCAGCGTCATCACCTTCGAAGCGGCGAAGCGCATCACCAGGTCTCGGGTCAGGCCGAACTTGAGGTTCAGGCTGGGCAGGAACTGGTCGTTGTTCGTGTTGGCGACGGTGGGTGTTGCGGTCCCGCTGGCGAACTGCTGCAGCTGGGCGTAAGCGGGCGCGCCAATCAGGCAGATACCGCCCGGCCGGCCAACCGTGACC
>JAQGLD010000166.1 GCA_028293055.1 Alphaproteobacteria bacterium | reverse complement strand
ATCCGGAAACGCCGCATCTTGCCGGCCGTGTAGGCGACGATGCGGTGTTCATTGTCGAGCGTTACCCCGAATCGTCCGTCGGGATAGATCTCGTCGATCAGCCCCTCGACGGTGAGCACTTCTTCCTTCGCCATAAGCTCAGGCGGCCTTCAGGTTGATGGCCGAGGTCTTGCCGTTATTGCCGGTCTCGAGGTCGTAGCTGACCCTCTGATCCTTGTTCAGCGAGGTCATGCCCGCGGCTTCGACGGCGCTCACATGGACGAAAGCGTCATTGCCGCCATGATCGTCCGAGATGAAGCCGTAGCCCTTGTCGTAGTTGAAGAATTTGACGGTTCCGGTGGCCATGAGAGGGCCCTTTCATGCGTAGTGTATCCGCGCGCGACATGCACAGCGGAGCCAGGAAGCATGAGAGGAAGGAGGAGCCGTCGCCGGCTGATCGTATCGTCGCAGGCGACTTCAGCCTCCATCATATGGGCGCAATGAGGGGAAAATGCAATGCGAAGGGGCAGGGCGGGGGACGGGCCATCGAGGTCCCGGATGGGGGCGCCGCGCGGCGGCGCGCACAAAAAAGTGCCCGGACATCGCTGCCCGGGCACCCTTGTGACGATTGCTCGTCATCCCCCTTATGAAAAGCCCGGCCCACACGCATCCCACCTCGCAAGGGATACGGGGCCGAAGCCTCCCCGAACCGTGGCGTGCCAATGTTCGTGAAAGTGTTGCTAGGCGAGAGTCGGTTGGCTGTCATCCGGCTAAACAAGGGCTTAGACCACTTTGCGGCCAAGCTGTGTCGACTGTGCAACAGCTGGTGTTGCCCGATCCGCATCGCCCGGGATCGACCGCCGGAAATGACGAGGCACGCCTGGTGGCCAGGCCCGCGCGCGCCGGTTGCCTCCCGGCCACGGCAACCCTAGAGGCAGGCCTCATCCCAAAAGAAGAGCCCGAACCGCCCGATGCGCCTTTCCAACTATCTCCTGCCGGTCACCAAGGAGACTCCCGCCGACGCGCAGATCGTCAGCCACAAGCTGATGCTTCGCGCCGGCCTGGTCCGCCAGACCGCAGCCGGAATCTATGCCTGGCTGCCGCTCGGGCTCAAGGTGCTGCGCAACATCGAGCGGATCGTGCGCGAGGAACAGGACAAGGCCGGCGCGGTCGAATTGCTCATGCCGACCATCCAGTCGGCCGATCTGTGGCGGCAGTCCGGCCGGTTCGACGCCTACGGGCCGGAAATGCTGCGCTTCGTCGACCGCCACGACCGCGAGATGCTCTATGGGCCGACCAACGAGGAGATGATCACCACGCTCTTCCGCGACGCCGCCAAGAGCTATCGCGACCTGCCGCGCACCCTTTACCATATCCAGTGGAAGTTCCGCGACGAGGTTCGCCCGCGTTTCGGAGTGATGCGCGGCCGCGAGTTCCTGATGAAGGATGCGTACAGCTTCGATCTCGACGAGGCCGGGCTGAAGAAGAGCTATGAGGCGATGTTCGTCGCCTATCTGCGCACCTTCGCCAGGCTCGGCCTGCAGGCGGTGCCGGTGCGCGCTCCGACGGGGCCGATCGGCGGCGATCTCAGCCACGAATTCCACATCCTCGCCGACACCGGGGAGAGCGCCCTGTTCTACGACGCTGCGATCGAGGACATCTCGCGCGAGGAATTGCTCTCCGCCGACGTCTCGACCATCGCCAGGCTCACGGGTCTCTACGCGATGGAGGAAGAGGAGCATGCCAAGGTCGCCGACTGCCCGGTTCCGCCGGAACGGCTGCGCACCCGCCGCGGCATCGAGGTCGGCCACATCTTCGCCTTCGGCACCAAATATAGCGCTGCGATGGGCCTCTCGGTTCAGACGAAGGACGGCGGCCAGGTCCATCCGCAGATGGGCAGCTACGGAATCGGAGTGTCGCGGCTGGTCGGCGGGATCATCGAGGCGAGCCACGACGAATCCGGAATCGTCTGGCCCGAGGGCGTCGCGCCCTTCGCCGTCGGCCTGATCAACATGCGGGCCGACGACGACAAGTGCGCGGCAGCGGCGGATTCGCTCTACGCCAAGTTGAACGCCGCGGGAGTCGAGACGCTTTACGACGACCGCGACGAGCGGGGCGGCGCCAAGTTCGCGACGATGGACCTGATCGGTCTGCCCTGGCAGCTGATCGTCGGGCCCAAGGGGCTCGAGCGCGGCGTGGTCGAGCTCAAGAACCGCCGGACCGGCGAGCGCGAGGAGCTTTCGGCGGAGAGCGCGCTGGCGAGGCTGAGCGCGTGAGGGCTCCGATCGCCTCGCCCTTCAACGTCTCCCTGTATTCAGGGAGGGGGACAGGTACGGCACTGCTCCACGAGACCCCGGCGTTCGCCGGGGCTCCGGCCTGAGGGGGCCGTCGTGATCCTCTCACGCTACGAGCGGATGATCGCAAAGCGCTATCTCCTGCCCGGCAAGGGCGAGGGGTTCATCTTCCTGGTCGCTTCGATCAGCCTGATCGCGGTCATGCTCGGGGTCGCGGCCCTGATCATCGTGATGAGCGTCATGAACGGCTTTCGCGCCGAGCTTTTCGACAAGATCGTCGGACTCAACGGCCATGCAGTGATCCAGGGCTATGGCGGACGGCTTCCCGACTGGCGCGAGATTGCCGACCAGGCGCGGCGGACCCCTGGGGTCACCTCGGCTGTGCCGCTGATCGACCAGCCGCTGATGGCGAGCTATGAAGGCCGGGTCGAAGGCGTGCTGATCCATGGCATGCGCGCCGAGGATATCGTCCACAATCCGACTATCGACGGCAAGGTTACCGCCGGCTCGCTGGGAGCGCTCAAGCCCGGGTCCGGCAATATCGCGATCGGAGCGCGGCTCGCCGAGCAGCTCGGAGCGACGGTCGGCGGCGACATCAGCCTGATCAGTCCGGACGGCAACACCACTCCATTCGGGACCGTGCCCCGGATCGTCTCCTACAAGGTCGCAGCGATCTTCGAGATCGGAGTCTATGATTACGACAAGGCCTATGTCGTCATGCCGATCGAGGACGCGCAGACCCTTCTTGGAATGGGCGACACCGTAGGGATGGTGCAGGTCCAGACCGACGACCCCGACCGGGTCGACCAGATGCTGTCGCCGATCGCGCAGCGTTATGCCGGCCAGGCGGTCGTCACCGACTGGCGCTCGCTCAACGCCTCCTTGTTCGAGGCACTGCAGGTCGAGCGGGTCGTGATGTTCTGGATCCTGTCGCTCATCATCCTCGTCGCTGCCTTCAACATTCTCTCATCCTTAATCATGCTGGTGCGGGCGAAGACTCGCGACATCGCGATCCTGCGGACGATGGGCGCCTCGCGATCGGCGATGCTTCGCATCTTCATGACCGTCGGAGTGACGATCGGCAGCCTCGGAATCCTCGCCGGAATGGTGCTCGGATTCGTCGTCCTTTATTTCCGCCAGTCGCTGGTGAACGGAATCCAGTATCTCACCGGCCAGAATCTGTGGGACCCGTCGATCCGGTTCATCACCGAGCTGCCCTCGAAGCCGTCTCCATTCGAGGTCGCCGCGATCGTCGGGCTGGCGCTGGGCTCCTGCTTCCTGTTCACGCTCTATCCGGCCTGGAAGGCGGCGAGCACCGATCCGGTCCAGGTGCTTAGATATGAATGAGGGCAATCGCGCCCAGCGCCACTTGCTCCTCCCCCTTGATGGGGGAGGCTGGGTGGGGGTGGATTGCGCGACCCACGCAGTGTGGGAGGAGAGTCCACCCCTCCCCAACCCCTCCCCATCAAGGGGAGGGGCGCCTCGGTGCGAGCGATGAACCCGATACTCTCCGTCCGCGAGCTGCGCCGGTCGTTCCGCCAGGGCGATGTCGTCATCGAGGTGCTGCGCGGAGTCGATCTCGAAGTGCAGCCCGGCGAGATCGTCGCTTTGCTCGGCCCGTCCGGCTCCGGCAAGTCGACCCTGCTCCAGGCGGTGGGCCTGCTCGAGGGCGGGTTCGAGGGCTCGATCCGGATCAACGGCGAGGAAGCCGCCAAGCTCGACAATGACGGACGCACCCGGGTGCGCCGCGACGCACTCGGCTTCGTCTACCAATTCCATCACCTTCTCCCCGATTTCAATGCGAGCGAGAATGTGATCGTCCCGCAGCTCATCCACGGCGCCACCCATGGCGAGGCGCGGCGGCGGGCGGAATCCCTGCTCGGAGTGCTCGGCCTCGAGCAGCGCCTCACCCACCGGCCGAGCCAGCTCTCGGGCGGCGAGCAGCAGAGGGTGGCGGTCGCCCGGGCGCTCGCGAACCGGCC
>JAQGLD010000155.1 GCA_028293055.1 Alphaproteobacteria bacterium | reverse complement strand
ATCCGCGCCGGTCTCGAGGATGTGCTGGTCGAGCCGCAACGCGCGCATTTGCTGCCCCCGCTTGGAGCGGTGAAGACGGCCGCGCTTGGCGCCGGCGCCTTGGGCTGCTCTTTCTCGGGTTCCGGGCCTTCGGTCTTCGCCTGGGCGCTGGAAGCGGATGCCGACAGGGTCGAGTATGCGATGTCCTGGGCCTTCGTCGAGGCCGGGCTCGCCGCCCGCGCCTATCGCGCCCCGGCCGATTCGCCTGGCGCCCGCCTGGAACGCGTGAAGGAAATCGTGTGAAGTTCGTCTCGACCCGCGGCGATTCGCCGGCGACCGGCCTCAGCCAGGCGATGCGCCACGGAGTCGCGCCCGACGGCGGCCTCTATCTGCCCGAATCCCTACCCCGGCTCGGCGCGCTCGATCCCGCGGTCTCGCTCGCACACTGGTCGACGGCAATGCTAGCGCCCTTCTTCGAAGGCGATGTACTCGCCGCCGAATTGCCCGATATCTGCGCAGAAGCCTTCGATTTTCCCACTCCGCTGGTCGCGCCCGACCCGTCTCGCCCGGGCCTGAGGGCGCTCGAGCTGTTCCACGGCCCGACCGGTGCATTCAAGGATTTCGGGGCCCGATTCCTGCTCGCCTGCTTCGACCGGATCGGCGACCCGGCCGAGCCGCTCAATGTACTCGTCGCTACCTCCGGCGACACTGGCGGTGCGGTGGGCTGCGCGGCCGAGGGGCGCTCGGCGGTCAGCGCGACCATTCTCTATCCCAGAGGCCGGGTTTCCGCCTTCCAGGAGCGCCAGCTCACCTGCTGGGCCGAGCCGGTGCGCGCGCTCGAGGTGGAAGGCGATTTCGACGATTGCCAGCGGCTGGTGAAGGCGGCGTTCGCGCGCGCCGATCTGAGCCGGGCGCATCGCCTGACGTCGGCCAATTCGATCAATATCGGGCGGCTGATGCCGCAAATGGCCTATCTCGCGGCGGCCGCCGCCAGGGTGCATTCCGAGAGCGGAGTGAAGCCCGGGCTGATCATCCCGACAGGAAATCTCGGGCATGGCTTCGCCGCCCTTTATGCTCGGGCGATGGGCATGCCGATCGGGCCGATCGTCCTGGTCACCAACTCGAATAGGACGCTGGCCGATTGGCATCGCAGCGGAGACTATGCGGCGCGCGCATCGGTCGCGACGATCGCGAATGCGATGGATGTCGGGGCGCCGAGCAATTTCGAGCGGCTGATCCAGCTCGACCCGGATCAGCGCGAGGTCGATATCCAGATGGTCGACGACGATACGATCCGGTCTCGGGTCGTCGAGGAATATCGCGCAAGCGGGTATATCTGGTGCCCGCATTCGGCGACCGCGGCGGAGGCTTATGCCCGGCTGTCGCCCGAGCGACGCTCCGAACGGCCGTGGGTCGCCTGCGCAACCGCGCATCCCTACAAGTTCGCGGATATCGTCGAGCCGCTGATCGGAGCGAAGATCGCGCCGCCCCCCGCGCTGGAAGCGATATTGTCGCGCGAGACGCGCTCGGAGGCGATACCGGCCACTCTGCAAGGCCTGGCCAGCGCGCTCGAACGCCAGACCGTCCTGACCTGAGCAGTTTCACCCGCGAAAATATCGGCGGATATTCCCAGCGTTCAGTCGAGCCCCTTACGCTGTACCTTCCACGCCGGGTCGCTGCACAACTTGCAATCCTTGCCCTTGAACCAATTGCCGGCGTTCGAATCGCCCTTCAATTGCCAATCGAGCCACTTGGTGGCGGCTTGCGCGGCAAGACCGCCGTTCGGATCCGTGAAAGTGCCGCCATGATCGCGATCGAGGTTCGCAGTCATGGCCGGGACCTTGGTGATGCGGGTGAAATCATCCATGCCGTTGGTGTAGGCGATATCGGTCGGCCCGCCGAGGATGTAGATGATCGGGGTGTGAAGCCGGTCCAGCGTTTCCTTGCCGATGTCCATTCCCTGCATTGGACTCTTGCCTGGGAAAATGCCGCTATTGTGGATGATGACGGCCTTCACGCGCGGATCCGAAGTCGCGATCTGGAGCGCCTGGAGACCGCCGCAGCTCCATCCCGAAACCGCGACCGCCTTGGTATTGATCTTGCCGTAATAGCGGCTGCCCTTGCGACCGTTCTCGGCAATCGCCCAGTCGATAGCCTGGGTAAGCTGGCTCGAGTTCGTCTCTGGGGGTGGAAGCGTCATAGGCTTTCCGGGGGCGGGCATGGACCGCGGCGGTTGCGGCGGCGCACCGGGCCCGCTTTTGATCTGCCCGTTCGCTATCGCCAGGTAGCCGTGCGACGCGATCTCGGCGAGATGCAATCGCCCGCCGGCGCCATCGGAAGAGCAGCCGCCATTTCCCCAGGCAAGAATGCCGAGCGAATGCGAAGCCACCCTGGAAAGGTCCGCCGGCCGGTATACGACGTGATTGGCCAGCGAAGGGTCTTCTTCCTTGAGCGCCGGGTACGGGCCGGTGCCCGGCGTGTCCGGCATGGCGTTGAAGCGCTCCATCATGACGCGCATTTTCGCCATGAATTCCGGCGAAGGCGGGACGGGCCCCGGGGACGCCTGCGCAGCCATCGCTGCGCTGTTCGCCGTCGCGGCGACCATGGCCGTGATGATCAGGCTGGCCCGAACCTTGCGCTTCAGCTTCATCATCTTCTCCCAGGGGTGCAAGGTGCATGATGCCCCTGCCATTTTCCTGTCTGGGTAATACGGAAATGTTATGAGTCAATACGTTTGCGTGTCGTTCGCCACCGTTGGTCGCCGGGGGACACCGGCCCCGAGAACCCACTTATGGGCCATCTGGAGCGGTACCGGCGGGCGCGTGGATTCTCCCGCGAAATCGTCGGGCCAGGTCCCATCCTGAGCCGGCCCTCCGCCAGTCAGTCGGGTCACAAACTGCGATGGGCAGTGGAAAGCGGGTGAGGTATCCCGCCAAGCGGGCCAGTCGGAGCTATGCTCCGCTGGTCACCGCGCCATGCGAGGCCGAGCCGACCAATTTGGCATATTTCGCATAGGCCCCGGTTGCTTGCAGCCGATCCAGCGGCCTTGCCGCCTCGCGTCCCGAAAGATCGGCACTCGTCTCCATCTTGCGGCCCTCTACGTCGATCCGGATCGGATCGCCGCTGCGCAGCAAGCCGATCGGCCCGCCGCGTGCCGCCTCGGGCGAGACGTGGCCGACCATGAAACCGTAGGTTGCGCCCGAGAAGCGGCCATCGGTCACCAAGGCGACATCATCCCCAAGCCCGCGGCCCTGGATCGCTGCGGTGATCGCCAGCATCTCGCGCATGCCGGGCCCGCCGACCGGTCCTTCGCCGCGGATCACGACGACATCGCCTGCCT
>JAQGLD010000084.1 GCA_028293055.1 Alphaproteobacteria bacterium | reverse complement strand
GGAATCCGTGGCTTTGGCGACCCGTCTCGCCCAGGGCCCGACCGTCGCGTTGGGCCTGATCCGCAAGCTTGCCCGGGAATCGCAGAGCGTCGATCTCGTCCAGGCCCTGGCGGCCGAGCGTATCGGCCAGCGCGAGGCGGGATGGACCGACGATTTCAAGGCAGCAGTCGCAGCCTTCCTCGAGAAAAGGCCGCCGAGCTTCGCCGGCAGATAGGCGGGAGCGATGACCCTTTGCCGGGGATTTGCCTCTCCTACCCCGCGTGCGTAAGGACGAACCCCTCCGGGAGTTGAAAGAGGCATATGGCCACTACTATCGAAGAACTCGAGGCAAGGCGACGGCAGGCGCAGCAGGGCGGCGCGATCGGCGAGCTCGCCAAAGGTGCGGTCGCGACGGTCTCGATCCGTGGAGGCTGCCTGCTCGACGATAATGCTGGCGCCCTTCCCGCCTGGCGGCTCGCACCGGTCGAGGGTGCGTCCCTGATCCGCGATCTCGAGCGTTCCGGGATGGTCGGCGGTGGCGGCTCCGCCGGCTACGATCCTGCGCCCGGCCTGATCGCCGCACTGCGCGCGGCAAGCCCTGCCGAGCGCTCTGGCACGAGGGTGGTACGGCTCGCCTCGGATCGCGGGCCGGCCGATCGCAAGGTCGACGGGCCGCCCTTGTGGCGCCGTTCCGAACCCCAGAACTCGCCCGAGCTCGTCGCGCTCATCGCCTCCGACATCGAGGAGTGGATTCGCCAATGCGGAATCTGCTGAGCCTGGAATGCGAGGGCGAGGTGCTCGGCGCGACCCTGGATTCGGCATCGGGCGGGACAGGCATGCTGATCGTCACGGGCGGGAGCCAGACCCGCATCGGCTCGCACCGCCTGTTCGAGCGGCTCGCGGACTCGCTCGCGGCACGAGGGTTTCCGTGCCTTCGATTCGATCGCCGCGGAGTCGGCGACAGCGAAGGCGAGGATCCGGGCTGGCGCGACAGCCGGGCCGATATTCTTGCCGCCATCGCCGGATTCCGCAGCGAATCCTCGCTGGATGCCATCGTCGGTTTCGGACTCTGCGACGGCGCCTCGGCCCTGGCGCTGCATAGCGGTTCGCTCGGCCTGGACGGGCTGATCCTCGTCAATCCCTGGCTTGTCGAGGCCGAAGCCGGCGAGCCCCCGGCCGCCGCGGTCAAGGATCATTACCGCAAGCAGCTCACCAGCCTCGCAGGCTGGAAGAAATTGCTCAGCGGCTCGGTCTCTTTCGCAAAACTGTTCAAAGGGCTTCGCCGCATCGTCACGCCGCGCGCGCCCGGCCTGGCCGAGATACTGGCGCGAGCGCTGAGGGCGAGCGCCATTCCCGTCGATCTCGTCCTTGCCCGCGGCGACGCAACGGCGATCGGCGCCCACGCCGAATGGCGATCGGCGCGCTTCGCTGGGCTGCGCGCATCCACGACCAGTTTCATCGAGAGCGACTCGCACACCTTCGCCCGGCCTGGCGACTTCGCGGCCTTGCTCGAGGCATGCGTGGCCGCATTGGAACGAGCCGTTCAGGCGGCTGCGGAGGCCTCGAACTCGGCCTCCGCGAGGTAGCGCTCGGCGTCGAGCGCAGCCATGCAGCCGGTTCCCGCGGCCGTAACTGCCTGGCGGTAGACCTTGTCCATGACGTCGCCGCAGGCGAACACGCCTGGAATGCTGGTCCGGGTGCTTCCTGTCTCGACCTCGACATAGCCGTCGGAGTCGAGCGCCAGCTTGCCCTTGAAGGTCTCGGTCGCCGGCGAGTGGCCGATCGCCACGAAGGCGCCCTCGACATCCAGCCGGCTGATCGAAGCATCGCGGGTGTCGCGCAGTTCGAGGCCGACCAGGCCTTCCGGGTCGCCGCCGCCGATGAAGCGGTCGACCGCCTTGTTCCAGAGCACATTGATCTTCGGGTTAGCGAACAGGCGGTCCTGGAGGATCTTTTCGGCTCGGAAGCTGTCGCGGCGGTGGATCAGGGTGACGTCGTGGCTGTGATTGGTCAAATATAGCGCTTCTTCGACCGCGGTATTGCCGCCGCCGATCACCGCCACCTTTTTGCCCCGATAGAAGAACCCGACGCAGGTTGCGCAGGCGGAGACCCCCTTCCCCTTGAAATGCTCCTCGCTCGGGATGTTCAGCCATTTCGCCTGGGCGCCGGTCGCGATTACGACCACGTCGCCGCTATAGATCGTTCCGCCGTCGCCGATCAGGCGGAAGGGTCGCCGGCTGAAATCGACTTCGACGATATGGTCCCACATCATCTGCGCTCCGACATGCTCGGCCTGGGCCTGCATCTCCTCCATCAGCCACGGACCCTGGATCACGTCGCGGAATCCGGGATAATTCTCGACATCGGTGGTGGTGGTCAGCTGGCCGCCGGGCTGGATGCCTTGGACGATGATCGGCGACAGGCCAGCGCGAGCGCCGTAGATCGCCGCAGACAGGCCCGCGGGACCCGAGCCGAGGATGAGCATGCGGGTGGAATGGGTGGCTGGCATGGGCGCTCGCTTGAGAAGGAAGGACCGCAGCAGATAGGGATTGCGGGCCGGATCGCGCAACCACCCCATTCCGGCACCGCGTCAGACACCGGATTTGCGAGTGGACGGGCCGGTTGATAGAAGCCCGGCGATATAGCCACGCTTTGCGAAAGACTTCCAAATGAACGCCCCCGCCACGCTGCACGACAATCCGATGGGACTGGACGGCTTCGAGTTCGTCGAGTTCACCGGCCCCGATCCGGAGGCCCTGGCCGGCCTGTTTACCGCAATGGGCTTCACCCATCTCGGCAATCATCGTTCGAAGAATGTCCGCCACTACGCGCAGGGCGACATCAATTTCATCCTCAACATGGAGCCCGCCGGCCAGGCCGCGGACTTCCGCCACGCGCACGGCCCATCCGCGAACGGAATGGCCTTTCGCGTCAAGGATTCCCAGCAGGCTTTTGAGATTGCGATCGAACGCGGCGCAAAGCCGGTCGAGACCCCGCGCGGCCCTGGCGAGATCGAGATTCCGGCGATCGAGGGAATTGGCGGCTCCTACCTTTATTTGGTCGACCGCTACGGAGCCGAGCAGATCTACGATGTCGACTTCGAGCCCGTGGCCGGCGCGGTTCGCGACGGCGGCAGCGTCGGCCTTCACACCCTGGATCATCTCACCCACAATGTGAATCGCGGGCGGATGGACCATTGGGCGAATTTCTACGAACGGATCTTCAACTTCCGCCAGATCCGCTATTTCGACATCGAGGGCCAGCAGACGGCCTTGCTGTCCCGCGCCATGACCGCTCCGGACGACAAGATCCGGATCCCGCTGAACGAGAGCCAAGACGAGTTCAGCCAGATCGAGGAATTTCTCAAGGAATATAAAGGCGAGGGAATCCAGCATCTTGCACTGGCAACCGACGATATTTTTTCAACGGTGGATCGCCTCAGGGCAAACGGAATCAGCTTCCAGGACAGCCCCGAAACCTATTATGACATGATCGACGAGCGGCTTCCCGGCCACGACCACGACATCAACGAGATGCGCCGGCGCCGGATCCTGATCGACGGCTCGCCCGAAACCGGGGAAGGCCTGCTGCTTCAGATCTTCACCGAGAATATGATCGGGCCGATCTTCTTCGAGATCATCCAGCGCAAGGGAAATGAACGGTTTGGCGAAGGGAATTTCAAAGCCTTGTTCGAATCGATCGAGGCGGACCAGATTCGTCGTGGCGTGCTGCCGGCCAATGAGGATGCGTGATCGGCCGAGTCGCACATGGGTCGCGCGCTACCGCCCAT
>JAQGLD010000058.1 GCA_028293055.1 Alphaproteobacteria bacterium | reverse complement strand
GCCGCGATGCATATGTTGCGCAACCAGGCAGCGACCCTGCACGGCCCGGACGCGATCCAGCGATCCTTTGCGCTTGCGCTGGTCGATGGGACGCCCGGGTTCGACGTCGCCATGCATATCGCCGGAGATGCGATCGTCATCGAAGCCGAGCCGGCGGTGATCGACGACCGCGAAGCTGCGGCTTTGGTGCGCGCGATGGTCGGGCGTCTGAAGCACAGTCATGGCCTCGCAACCTTCTACCGCGACGGCGCGCGTCATATCCAGGCGCTGACCGGGTTCGATCGGGTCATGGTCTATCGGTTCGACGCGGACGCGCATGGCGAGGTCGTGGCCGAGGCGTTGCGCGGCGCCGGGGACAGCTTCCTGGGCCTGCATTATCCCGCCGGCGACATCCCGGCACAGGCACGCGCGCTTTATCTGCGCAGCCCGTTTCGGATCATCGCGGATGTGACTGCGCCGCCGGTACCGATCGAGGCTCTATCCGAACCCGGTGGCCAGCCCCTTGACCAGTCGCTGTCCGTCCTGCGCGCTGTGTCTCCCGTCCATATCCAGTATCTGAAGAACATGGGCGTCGGCGCATCCCTGTCGATTTCGATCATCGTCGACGGGAAATTGTGGGGGTTGTTCGCCTGCCATCACGCGGGGGCTCGCCTGCCCAGCTTCGCCTACCGAACCGCCGCCGAACTGTTCGGGGAGATGTTCTCGATGATGCTCGAGGGCCGGCTGAGGCGCGAATCCGCGGATCACGAAGCACGAGACCGGGCGCTCGCCGATCTGCTGATCGCCGAGATGGAGCATGATGAGCGCCTGCTCGCCAACGCGCCCCGCCTGGCCGAACTGATCTACGATACGATCCCGGCCGACGGCATCGCAGTCTGCCTGAACGGTTCGGTCCAGACTAGCGGCACGACACCCGACCATGAGCAATGCGCCGCGATCGTCGCGCTGCTGACCGAAGGCGGGCAGCACCGGGTATTCGCCTCGGACTCGCTCGGCACGCTGATACCGGAGGCGTCCGCTTATGCCGAACGGGTCGCCGGTTTCATCGCCATTCCGCTGATGCGGAGCCCGAAGGACTATCTCCTGCTCTTCCGCCCGGAGCGTGCCCGTACCGTCACCTGGGCTGGCAATCCCGACAAGCCGGCCATCGCCAAACCCGGCGATAGCCAGCTTAGCCCGCGACGAAGCTTCGAAGCGTGGGGCGAGCTCGTCCGGGGCCGATGCGATCAATTCACGGCGGCGGAGCTGAATGCAGCCGAGACGATCCGCGTGGCGCTGCTCGAATCGCTGGTTCGCTCGACGAGCGAAAGCGGCGTCTCCGCAGCGCCGATCCACAGCGGCCAGGACATGCTGATCGCGGAGCTCAATCACCGCGTGCGCAATATTCTAGCGTTGATCCGCGGCCTGATCTCACAGACGCGGGACGGCGCCGAGACGACCGACAGCTTCATCACCAATCTCGACGAACGCGTGCAATCGCTGGCGCGCGCCCACGACCAGATCACCAGCGATCGTTGGGGTCCCGCGCGGCTCGCCGAGCTGATCGATACCGAAGCGGCCGCCTATCTGGGCACGAAGCAGGATCGGGTCCAGCGGGCAGGGCCCAATGTCCTCGTCCACCCGACGGCGTTCACGACGCTCGCCTTGGTGTTCCACGAGCTCATGACCAACGCCGCCAAATATGGCGCGCTTTCGAGCAGCAGCGGGACAGTATCGGTCGACTGGCGGCTCGACGGACTGGGCGATCTGATCATCGACTGGTCGGAGCGGGGAGGCCCCGTCGTCGCGGAACCGACCAGGCGCGGATTCGGCTCGACGATCATCCAGCGCTCGATTCCGTTCGACCTTGGCGGCACCGCCGAGCTGGCCTATCGTCCCTCCGGCTTCGCAGCCCATTTCCGCGTGCCCGGGCGCCATTTTGCCGGAATTTCGACGATCGCGGCTGAGCCTGCGCCTGCCCGGGTCGACTCGGCCAACGGCCGGCTTCTCGACGGGCTGAACGTACTTCTCGTCGAGGACAGCATCATCATCGCGCTCGATTGCGCCGAGACGCTGCGCTCGCTCGGCGCCCGGAATGTCACCATTGCAGCCACCGTGGACGAAGCTCTGGCCGCGATCGAGGCCGAGGATTTCGACTTCGCCTTGCTCGACTTCAACCTCGGCACCGAAACGAGCGCGGGCATCGCCGAGGCTTTGGAATCGCTTTCGATCCGGTTTGCGTTCGCGACCGGCTATGACGGAAAATTGCAGGATCGCGGCCCTGCCAACGCGCCCGTCATCGGCAAGCCGTATGGACGAAAGCAGCTGGCACCTTTGCTGGGCCGGCTCGGTTTTGGCAGGATTTCATTAGCCTCGGATGAGGGGCCCCGACGGGAGATCGCGCCTGCGTGCGGCGACGACGACAAACCATAAACGCCTCAATCTTTTCGACAGGCGATCCGTGCTCTCGCCTCGTGCGAGGGATGTTACAGTCGTCCGACGACGATCTCCCGTTCCACCGTCCGGCTGCGCTCGCCCCGTCCGGCCTATTGCGAGGGCGCCAGCCTGGTGTTGAGCACCCAGCCGACATTGTCGTTCTCGTCGGCCACTTCCCACCACAATCCGTTCTTGTTGCCGGTGGGATAGACCACCGCGCCAGGCGGCAGGTTGCGGACGACCCTAGAGGTCGCGATGGCGCTCGCGTGCATCGCGACCGGGCCCTGCGCGGTGAAGGTCTTGCTCGGCGCCGCCTGGGCGGTGCCGCTGTCGCCGGGCTGGACGAGACCGAGGCTGGTGACGAGCTTGCTATAGGCCTGGATGAAGGAAAGCGTTACGATGCGGCCGATATCGGTATTGTCGTAACCGCCGCCGACCAGGCCGGCGGCGCCGCCGAAGAAGCCGAGTCCGCCGCCGCCCCCGAACGAGACGCTGTTCTTGGCGGCATAGCCGTCCTCGACCGCGATCGTCTCCGTGGTGCGGACGTTGGTGACCGAAAGGACGGTGTTGGCCTCCATCTTCTTGGTCCGGATGCCCCCGGCGAGCGCGCCGAAACGTCCGCCGACCAGCCCGCCGATCCCGGCACCCACCGCGCTGCCGCCGGAATTGCTGTTGGCGCTCTGGATCTCGGCGACCAGGACATAGTCCGCGGCCTTGATCTGCCCTTGCCCCACGTTCGAGCGGCGCTGGAGGCCGAGATCGGAGCCGATGTCGCGTTCGCGCTGGGCCGCCTGCAGGCCGCTGCCGCGGTCGACCAGGTTGAAGCAGCCGGAGCGCTGGACGAGAACCTTCAGCAGCTTCTGCGGCGGCGCCAGGCTATATTGGGTCCAGCCGCTGGCATCGT
>JAQGLD010000020.1 GCA_028293055.1 Alphaproteobacteria bacterium | reverse complement strand
CAAGCTGCATCAGCTCGCCCGCGCCGAGGGAATTCCGCTTAGCCATGCCGCCGCCCGGATCCTCGACAGCGAGGAGCTGACCGGCGCCGCCCGCCGCGCGCTCGGCAATCTGGTCGGCGATTTCGCGCGCTGGCGCGGCCGGCTCGAAGCTCTCCCCCACGCCGAGCTCGCCCGGCTCGTCCTCGACGAATCGGGCTACACCGCGATGCTCCAGGCGGATCGTTCGGCCGAGAGCGCGGGCAGGCTCGAGAATCTGACCGAGCTGACCCGGGCGATGGAGGATTATGAGACGCTCGGCGCCTTTCTCGAACATGTCTCGCTGGTCATGGAGAATGACGAATCGGGCGATCGCGAGAAGGTCACGATCATGACCATCCACGCCGCCAAGGGTCTCGAATTCGGGACCGTCTTCCTCGCCGGCTGGGAGGAAGGCGTGTTTCCCTCGCAGCGTTCGCTCGACGAAGGCGGCAATGCCAGCCTCGAGGAAGAACGGCGCCTCGCCTATGTCGCGATCACAAGGGCACGCCGCAAGTGCTTCATATTCCACGCTGCCAACCGGCGGATCTACGGCCAGTGGACCTCATCCATCCCGTCGCGATTCGTCGCCGAGCTGCCCGACGCCAATATCGAGAGCGAAAACAGCATGAGCGGCGGCGAGAGCCTGTGGCGCGCCAACTGGTCGGAGCGCGCAGATCCCTTCTCCGACGTGGCGCGCGGCACGGGCCGAGGCCCGGGCTGGCAGCGCGCGGTCAGCGGCGGTTTCGAGCGGGTGCCGCCCCGGGTGATCGAGGTCCGGGCGAGCGCGGTCAGCCTCGGCAACCCCGGACGCACCGACATCAGCCTCGGCCAGCGGGTCTTCCACAGCAAGTTCGGCTATGGGGCGGTCGCCGAGATCGAGGGCAACAAGCTGGAGATCGAATTCGAGCATAGCGGCAGGAAACGGGTTCTCGACAGCTTCGTTACGCTTGCCTGACCGGCACCCCCGCTCCCGGGGCGCCTCAACCCGCAACGGGGACAAATGACCGAGGGACTGCCCACCCCGCGCCGTTACCTGGCGATCGCAGCGATTTCGTTCGGTACCGCTCTGGTTGTGATCGACGGAGCGATCCCGTCGGTGGCCTTGCCCACGATTGCCCGCGATCTTCGCGTCGACAGCTCGGCCGCGGTGCTGGTGGTGACGATCTACCAGCTTGTCCTGGTCATGACCCTTCTGCCTTTCTCGGCGCTCGGCGACCGCCTCGGCCATCGAAGGCTCTACCAGGTCGGACAGATCGTCTTCACCGCGGCGACGATCCTGTGCTTCTTCGCCAACAGCCTGCCCTTTCTGCTCGTGGTCCGAGCGGTGCAAGCGCTCGGCGCTGGCGCTGCCCTCAGTGTCTCGTCGGCGCTGGTGCGCTCAATCTATCCCTCCGACCAGCTCGGCCGCGGGCTCGGCATCAACAGCGTCGTCGTGTCCAGCGCATCGGCGCTCGCTCCGACCATGGGCGGACTCATCCTCGGCTTCGGCAGCTGGCCCTGGGTCTTCGCAGCCGCCGCGCCCTTTGCCCTGGTTTCGCTTCTGCTCGGGCGATGGCTGCCCGATCCCGAACCGCGCGCCGAACCCTTCGACCTCCTCGGCGCGGTGCTCTGCGCCGCCACCTTCGGCCTGATCATCTCGGGCCTCGAAAGCGGCGTGCACGGCGACAGCCCGGTCGTCTCCACAGCGATCGTCGGCGCCGGGCTGATTGTCGGATCGATCTTTGTCCGCCGCGAAAGGCAGGAGGAAAGGCCGATCATGCCGGTCGACCTGCTCGCCCGTCCGGTCTTCGCCCTGTCGACGCTGGGCGCCTTCACCGCGTTCATCGCCACCATGACCCTGATCCTATCCATGCCTTTCCGACTCGAACATTTCGGATTCACCCCGGGCCAGGTAGGGGCGATGCTAGCGCCGTGGCCGCTCACTACTATGTTCGTCGCGCCTGCCGCGGGCGCGCTGTCGGACCGAGTGCCTGCGGGAATACTCGGTGGCATCGGCATGGCGATCGCAACGACGGCTCTGCTGCTCATTGCCTGGCTGCCCGCGCAGCCTCATTATTTCGAGGTGGCCTGGCGAATGGCGCTGTGCGGCGCGGGCTTCGGCCTGTTCCTGTCGCCGAATGCGCGGCTGATCATCGGATCGGCGCCGCGCGAGCGCGCCGCGTCGGCCGGGGGCCTGATCGCCACCACCCGGATGACCGGGCAAACGCTCGGAGCGACCGTCGTGGCCGCGCTGCTCGCCTTTGGTCTCGGGGGCGGAATGACGCCGCCGCTTGTGTCGGCCGCCCTCGCCATCGTGGCCGGCCTGTGCAGCGTTGCGCGCCTCAACCCCGCGCTGCGGGACCCGAAAGTGATCGAAATCCGCGAGCATCAGCCCGCGCAGCAGCTCAATTGACCGGGCCCTCCAGTTCGCAGTTGCAGCATGTGCAACGCCCCCCTAAGCCGCCGGCCATGGCTCCCTCCCGCCATCCTTTCGCGATCCGCGACTTCCGCTACTACTGGACCGCCCGGCTCGCCTCGACCATCGCCCAGATGAGCATGGTCATCGTGATCGGCTGGCAGGTTTACGATATCGCGCGCCGGACCATGGATACCCACGAGGCGGCGCTGCAGCTCGGCCTTATCGGTCTGGTCCAGTTCGTCCCGCTGTTTCTTCTCACCCTCGTGACCGGCTGGACCGCCGATCGCATCGACCGGCGGGTCATCGCCCGCGCCGCGATCGGGCTCGAACTGATCTGCGCTGCGATCCTCGGCTGGCTCGCCTGGGCTGGGACGACCACCTTGGCGGATCTCTTTGCCGTCGCCGGGTTGCTCGGAGTCGCCCGCGCCTTTGCCGGCCCGGCCCTTGGCGCGCTCGCGCCCAACCTCGTCCCGCGCGAGATACTGCCGCGCGCGATCGCGATGAGCTCGATTGCCTGGCAGTCGGGAGCGATCGCCGGACCCGCGCTCGGCGGCTATCTCTATGCCTGGGCGCCGCATATGCCCTATGCGGTCAGCGGCGGACTGTGCCTGATCTCGTTGATCTGCATGTTCATGATCCGGCCGATCGAGCGGACCGAGATCGATCGCACACGCAACCCATGGCAGCAAATGGTCGACGGACTCCATTATGTCCGGCAGAACCGGCTGGTGCTCGGCGCGATCTCGCTCGACCTGTTCGCCGTCCTTCTCGGTGGCGCCACCGCGATGCTGCCCGTCTTCGCCCGAGACATCCTTCATGCGGGCCCCGAGGGTTTGGGACATCTCCGCGCCGCGCCCGCGATCGGCGCCACCCTCACTGCGATCTTGTTCTCCTACCGGCCGCTGAAGCACGATGTCGGGGTCAAGATGCTGGTCGCGGTCGGAGTCTTCGGCGGGGCTACGATCGGCTTCGGCCTTTCGCGCTGGATGCCGTTGTCGCTGGCCTGTCTCGCTCTGCTCGGCGCCGCAGACATGCTCTCCGTCTATGTCCGCCAGTCGCTGATCCAGCTCCACACCCCCAACGAGATGCGCGGCCGGGTCGGGGCGGCGTCCACCCTGTTCATTTCGGCGTCGAACGAGCTCGGCGAAGCCGAATCGGGTTTCCTCGCGGCTCTGATCGGTCCAGTGACGGCAGTGATCGCAGGTGGGATCGGAGCGGTCGCGATCACCCTGTTGTGGGCGCGCATCTTCCCCGAGCTGCGGCTTGCGCGGAGCTTCGATGTGCCCAAAAAGGCGGGCGAAGCACCCATTATCAACGCCTCGGACGAGGCAAGGGAGTTGAAGACATGAGAGCTGCCAACATTCTCGAGACGATCGGCAACACCCCGCATATCCGAATCAACCGCCTGTTCGGCGATGCCGAGGTCTGGGTGAAATCCGAGCGCTCCAATCCGGGCGGATCGATCAAGGACCGCATCGGCCTGTCGATGGTGGAGGATGCCGAGCGCACCGGCGCGCTCAAGGCGGGCGGTACGATCATCGAGCCGACCAGCGGCAATACCGGCATCGGCCTTGCGATGGTCGCGGCGGTCAAGGGATACAAGATCATCCTGGTCATGCCCGAGAGCATGAGCCTGGAGCGGCGCCGGCTGATGCTCGCTTACGGCGCGACCTTCGACCTCACCCCCAAGGAAAAGGGCATGAAGGGTGCGATCGAGCGCGCCAAGGAGCTACTCGGAGAGATCGAGGGCAGCTGGATGCCTCAGCAGTTCGAGAACCCGGCCAATATCGATGTCCATGTCCGCACCACGGCGCAGGAGATACTCGAGGATTTCCGCGACAGCCCGATCGATGTTCTGATCACCGGGGTCGGCACCGGCGGCCATATCACCGCTTGCGCCGAAGTGCTCAAGAAGGAATGGCCAGGCCTCAAGGTGTTCGCGGTCGAGCCGACTTTGTCCCCGGTCATCTCGGGCGGACAGCCAGGCCCGCACCCGATCCAGGGCATCGGCGCCGGCTTCATCCCGGCCAATCTCCACACCAGCGTCCTCGACGGCACCATCCTGGTCGACCCTGCCGACGCCAAGGAGATGGCGCGGCGCTGCGCCCGCGAGGAAGGGGTGCTCGTCGGGATCAGTTCGGGCGCGAGCCTCGCCGCAGTCCGCCAGAAGCTCGAGGAGCTTCCCGCCGGCAGCCGCATCCTCACGTTCAACTACGACACCGGTGAGCGCTACCTCTCGGTGCCCGACTTCCTGCCCGAGCAGGGCTGATGCCGGCGGGATCGTTGATCGCGTTCACCGCGGCGGCGACCCTGCTGACCATCACTCCAGGCCTCGATACCGCCCTAGTCCTCAGGACGGCCGCGGCGGAGGGCAAGCGCAAGGCCTTCGCCGCGGCACTGGGCATCGGCCTCGGCTGCCTGGCCTGGGGTACGATCGTGGCATTCGGCCTCGGTGCGTTGCTCCAGGCCTCGACGCTGGCCTATCGCGCGTTGAAATGGATCGGCGCCGCCTATCTCGTCTGGCTCGGTGTGCAGCTGATCCGCACGCAGCGGACCGAGCTCGACCAACCCGACACGGTGCGGGCAGGCGAAGCGTCGGTCTGGCTCCAGCGCGGGCTGCTCACCAACCTGCTCAACCCCAAGGTCGGTATCTTCTACATATCCTTCCTGCCGCAATTCATCCCCGCCGGGGTGGACGTTCGCGCGATGACCCTGCTGCTGGCGACCATCCATGTGATGCTGGGGCTGGCCTGGTTCGCGCTGCTGATCGGCGCTACGGCACCGCTTGGGCGGGCGCTGAGGCGGCCGGGCACGATCCGGGCGCTGGACCGACTTACCGGCGGGGTGTTTCTGCTGTTCGGCGTGAAGCTCGCGCTGAGCCGGACCTGATGAAACGGCTTCAGTGGCTGAACCGCGGCTGACAGGTCCATTCAGCCGAGTCTCAACCGAATCAAGGCATTAGCTTCGGTGCCGGCTTAGCGCCGGCCCCTCGAGTCGCGTAACGGGGGTGGGGTCGGCGCCCAACCGGGCGTCGGCCCCTGACATTCCCCTTGCGCGAGGCGCACCGGCTCCCGAAATTGCGGTAATGAAGCCGATGACCGAGCAGCATCTCGCGATCCTCCGACGCCATATGGTCGAGCTGATCGACATGCATTTCGACCTGGCAAGCGACGAGATCGGCACCGACCTCGTCGACGGCCAGTTGCGCGACGCCCTGCTCCAGGTGCCCCGGCACCTGTTCGTCCCGCCTCAGCTCGCGGCCGTCGCCTATCAGGACACTCCACTGCCGATCGGCTTCGACAAGACCATCTCCCAGCCCTTCATTGCCGCTCTTATGCTCGATCTGCTCGCGATCGAGCCCGGTCAGCGCGTGCTCGAGATTGGCACCGGCCTTGGCTACCAGGCCGCCGTCGTGGCCGAGCTCGGCGCCAGGATCTGGAGCGTCGAGATCGTCGAGGAATTCGCCGAAGGCGCGAAGATGCGGCTCGGCTCGCTCGGCCATGAGGTTGAAATCCGAGTCGGCGACGGCTCCCGCGGTTGGGTCGAGCACGCACCTTTTGATCGAATCCTGGTCACCGCTGCCGCCTCCGCGCCGCCCCAGGCGCTGGTCGACCAATTGGCTCCAGGCGGCCGCATGGTGATTCCGCTCGGCGGCGACGAAGTCCAGAAGCTCAGCGTCGTCGAGAAGGACTATGACGGCGAGGTGTCCACAAGCGAGATCATGGCCGTGCGTTTCACGCGTCTCGAGACGATGGTCTAGCCACCTGAGGTGTATCGCAGTCGCGCGGAAATCGCATGTTGTGAACGGCTTGTTAAGCTTGGCCGGCGAAGACGATCCGGAGACCTGAACAGGAAGCCGATTTGAAGATGCCCGCGCTTGTTGGTTGCTCAGGATGTCGGGACGGTTCCGCGATCGACTTCGATTTCACGATGGCGCTTCAGCCGATCGTCGACATGGAGACCGGCCTCCCCTTCGCCTATGAAGCGCTGATCCGCGGCAGGCACGGGGAAACACCCAGCGAGCTGCTTGGACGGGTCACTCCCGAGACCAAATATGCGTTCGACCAGCAATGCCGCGTCAAGGCGATCGAAGTGGCGGTGCGCGCCGGCATTCTCGACACGCCGGCAAAACTGTCGATCAACTTCCTACCCAACGCGGTCTACTCGCCGCGCGCCTGCATCCAGCTGACGCTGAAGACCGCCGCGGCAACCGGCCTGCCGCTCGAACGGCTTATCTTCGAATTCACCGAGAATGAGCGGATGGTCGATGTCGATCATGTCGCCAACATCGTCAAAACCTATCAGGAAATGGGCTTCGGCACCGCGCTCGACGATTTCGGTGCAGGCCATGCCGGGCTCGGCCTGCTCGCTCGCTTCCAGCCGGACATCATCAAGCTCGACATGGAGCTCATCCGCGGCGTCGAATCCAGCCTGCCGCGCCGGATCATCATCGAAGGCGTCGTCCGGATGGCCCGCGAGATGGGAATCACTCTCATCGGCGAAGGCGTCGAGACCGAGGCGGAGCTCGACGCGCTGACCCGGCTGGGAATACGCTACATACAGGGATTCCTGCTCGCTCGGCCCGAGATCGAATCGCTGCCGGCAATCGCGGCCAGGCCACAGGCTCCGGCGGCGCTGCGCGAAGTCGGCTGAGCGCCCCTACCAAAAGTGCCTGCGCTCCATTATGTCGCGCTGGCCAGACGGTTCGTCCGTCATTCCGAGCAGAGACAGTTTGAGCGCCGCCGAGGCCGCGCCGGGAGATATTCGTGAGTGAAGCGATAGCGGCGATGGTCGCCGACGCGGGCGTGGCCGAACGGCGGACATTCGCGATCATCTCGCACCCGGACGCCGGCAAGACGACCTTGACCGAGAAATTGCTTTTTTCGGCGGGCGCGATCCACGAAGCCGGCGAGGTCCGCGCGCGCGGCGACCGCCGTCGGGCGCGGTCCGACTGGATGGCGATCGAGCAGCAGCGCGGAATCTCGGTGACCAGCTCGGTGATGACGTTCGAAAAGGACAATATCCTTTTCAATTTGCTCGACACCCCGGGTCACCAGGACTTCTCCGAGGATACGTACCGGACGCTGACCGCGGTCGACAGCGCGATCATGGTGATCGACGCAGCCAAGGGCATCGAGGCGCAGACCCGCAAGCTTTTCGAGGTCTGCCGGCTTCGCAACATCCCGATCATCACCTTCATCAACAAGGTCGATCGCGAGGGCCTGTCGCCCTTCGCCTTGCTCGACGAGGTCGCCGAGACTCTCCAGCTCGATGTCAGCCCGCGCAACTGGCCGGTCGGCATGGGCGGGCTGTTTCATGGCCTCTACGATCTGGCGGGCGACCAGCTGCTGCTCGCGGATCGCAGCGAGGGCACGGTTCCTGGACGGGTCGTCAAATGCACCGGCCTCGATGACCCGACGATCGACCGCGAGCTTCCCGCCGATGTCGCGACGCATCTGCGCGAGGAAGCCGGCCTGGCACAGGCCGCCTACCCCGAATTCGACCTCGCGGCCTTCCTCAACGGTGACCTCACGCCCGTCTTCTTCGGCAGCGCGCTGCGTCAGTTCGGAATCAACGAGCTGCTCGAAGGCCTGTCCGATTTCGCGCCGCCGCCGGGTCCGCAACCCGCCCGCGGCGGTCCGGTCGGGCCCGACGAGCCGCTTGTCTCCGGCTTCATCTTCAAGGTCCAGGCGAACATGGACCCCAATCATCGCGACCGCATCGCCTTCATGCGGATCTGCTCGGGCAGCCTCAAGCGCGGCATGAAACTGACCAATTCGCGGCTCGGCAAGTCGCTCTCGGTCCAGAACCCGATCACCTTCTACGCCCGCGACCGCGAGCTCGCCGAGCTCGCCCGCGCCGGCGACATCATCGGCATTCCCAACCACGGGACGCTGAGGGTCGGCGACACGTTGAGCGAGCGCGGCGACATCGCCTTCACCGGGCTGCCCGATTTCGCCCCCGAAATCCTTCGCCGCATCCGCCTCGACGATCCGATGAAATCCAAGCAGATGCGCAAGGGCCTCGAAGATCTCGCCGAGGAAGGTGTCATCCGGATCTTCAAGCCCGCGATCGGATCGAACTGGATCGTCGGTGTCGTCGGAGCGCTGCAGCTCGATGTGCTCGGGACTCGTATGGAGGCCGAATATGGCCTCAAGCTCGGCTTCGAACCCTCGCCCTGGGATATTGCCCGCTGGGTGACATCGGACGAGCCGGACCAGCTCAAGAAGATCCTCGCCGCCAATCGCGGCGCCGCCGCCGAGGATGCCGACGGCGCCGCGGTGCTGCTGATCCGCAACGACTGGGAGCTCGGCCGATTCCAGCAGGAATGGCCCAAGGTGAAGTTCGCCAACATCAGGGAGCGGCATTAGGTAAAAATCCTCCCCGGTACGGGGAGGACCTAAATCAGAACGCTTCCGCCGGCAGCGCCATCAAGCTCTCCGCACCCGCTTCGATCTTGCGGCGTAGCGATCCCGTTTCCGACATCACCCGCTCGGCGAAGAAGTGCGCGGTGACCAGCTTCGCCTTGTGGAAATCCGCATCCTCCACGCCGTCGGCGAGCGCTGCACTGCTCGCCTTCGCCATGCGCAGCCACATCAGGCCCAGGCTCACGATCCCCATCAGGGTCATATAGGGATAAGCCGCCGCTCCGGCATTATTCGGATTGGTGAGGCCGTTCTGCATCAGCCACATCGTCGCGGTCTGGAGGTCACCATTAGCCTTTTCGAGCGCGCTCGCGAGCTTCGCCGATTCGCCGTCGCCGACCTTCGCGGCTGCGACCTCCTCGCCGATCAGCTTGAACAAGGCCTGGATCGCGCGGCCGCCATTGGCACCGAGCTTGCGGCCGACCAGGTCGAGCGCCTGGATTCCATTGGTACCCTCGTAGATCTGCGCGATGCGCGCGTCACGGACGAACTGCTCCATGCCCCATGCGCGGATGTAGCCGTGGCCCCCATAGATTTGCTGGGCGTCGACCGCGGTCTTGAAGCCCTGGTCGGTGAGATAGCCCTTTATAACCGGAGTGAGCAGGCCGAGCAGGTCCGAAGCCGCCTCCTTCTCTTCCTCGGTCTGGGCGCGGCGGCCGATATCGACCTGCAGCGCGCCCCACAGGACGAGCGCCCGCGCCGCTTCGTTGAACGCCTTCATCTCCATCAGCATGCGCCGGACATCGGGGTGGACGATGATCGGATCGGCCTTGGCGTCGGGATCGCGCTGGTCCGGGACCAGCGCCCGGCCCTGCCTGCGGTCCTTCGCGTAGATGACCGCATTCTGATAGGCGACTTCGCCCTGGGCGAGGCCCTGGAGCCCGACTCCGAGCCGAGCAGCATTCATCATGATGAACATCGCGGCGAGGCCCTTTTCGGACTCGCCGACCAGATAGCCGGTTGCCCCGTCATAGTTGAGCAGGCAGGTCGAATTGCCGTGAATGCCCATTTTCTCCTCGATCGAACCGCAGACCACGCCATTGCGATCGCCCAAGGTCCCGTCGTCGTTGACCAGGAACTTGGGGACGATGAACAGGGAAATGCCTTTGACGCTGTCCGGAGCGCCGGCGATCTTGGCGAGGACGAGGTGGATGATGTTCGCGGAGAGATCGTGCTCTCCCGACGAGATGAAGATCTTCGTGCCGCTGATCCTGTAGCTGCCATCGGCCTGCGGATCCGCCCGGGTCTTGAGCAGGCCGAGATCGGTGCCGCAATGCGGCTCGGTCAGGTTCATCGTACCCGTCCATTCCCCCGACACCATCTTGGGAATGTAGGTCGCCTTTTGCGCGTCCGAACCCTTGACCAGGATCGAGGCGACCGCGCCCTGGGTGAGGCCGTGATACATTTCGAACGCCTGGTTGGCCGAGAGCAGATATTCGCTGACCGCGGTTCCGATCACCTGGGGCAGCCCCTGGCCGCCATATTCCTCGGGCGCCGAGAGGGTCGTCCAGCCGCCGGCGACGAACTGATCCCAGGCGTGCTTGAACCCGGGAGGGGTCGACACCGAGCCGTCATCGTGGCGGACGCAGCCCTTCTCGTCCCCGACCCGATTGAGCGGCGCCAACACCTCGGAGGCGAACCGCCCGCCCTCGATGAGGATCGCCTCGACAAGATCCGGAGTCGCATTCTCGAAGCCGGGAAGGTTCGAGTATCGATCGAGCCCGAGGACGTGATCGAGCACATAGCGGGTCTCGCGGACCGGAGCGGTGTAAGTCGGCATCTCAGGCTTTCCTGTCGGTGGGCGCGGAATCGGGTGGCGGGGCAGCGGCGGCGCGTTCCGCTTCCTCGGCCGCGCGGCGGCGGCTGATCTCTAGATAGGCCTCTTCCTTGTCGATGCCGATGCATCGGCGCCCGGTGCGCAAGGCTGCGACTCCGGTCGATCCGGATCCCATGAACGGGTCGAGCACCATCTGGCCCTCTTCGCTGAACAGGCGGATGAGGTGGGCGAGCAAATCGACGGGCTTGGGCGTCAGATGGCCTCCGGCCGGCCCCTTCTCCACCGAATCGGGCTTCTCGACGGTCATCACGGTGGAAGGCGCGCCGCCGTCGAGACTGCATCCGGCATCGATCAGCCCGGTCCGCCAGGTCTGCCAATTGGCGACGAACGTGCCCTCGCGCGGCTTCTGGGCGAGAACGACCGCTTCGAATTGCGGGCGCAGCTGCGGAGTCTTCCGCCCCTCGAGCGACCGGATCAGGGCCGCCTTGCCATCCTCGTCGAGCGGCATCTTGCGGACGAAATGATCTTGGGAGAAGGCCTTGAACTGCGCCTTTCGGGTGAACCGCCAGGCGAGCAGGTCGCGTATCTCGAAGCCTGCATCCTCGATCCCGACCGCCATGCGGTGCGAGAGGCGCGGCTGGCTGAAGACGAGGGCGAACCCGCCCGGCGCGAGCACCCGCATCCATTCCGCGGCCACGTCGCGCATGAAGGCCTGGAGCGCCGGCCCCTGCTTAGGATCGAAGCGCATTCCGACCGGGAGAGCGCCGACCGTGCCGGTCGCCCGCGGCGTGTCGCCTTTGCCTTTGCGCCAGGCGCTATCGAGGCCGTCGAGGAAATAAGGCGGGTCGGTGAGGATCAGATGTATGCTGTCGTCGGCGAGCTCGCGCATCCTTTCGCGGCAGTCGCCGAGGATCAGCCGAAGCGAATCGGCGGCCGGCTCCGGGGGCATGGCGCGGCTAGCCATGCCGGCCTCACTCGCCCCGCGAACGGGTCGCCGCGTCGGCTTCCTCGACCATGAAGATGAATTGTTCGAGCTCCGCGATGGTCGCATCGATGTCGAGCCTCTGCTTGGCGAGCAGGCCCACCCGCGCGCGGCATTTCTCCATCGTCACCCGGCGTTGCGCGGCGCGATTGTCGTCGAGATCGTAGAGGTCGATCATCTCGCGTATCTCGGCCAGGCTGAAACCGACTCGCTTGCCGCGGAGGATCCAGGCGAGGCGAGCTCGGTCGCGCCAGCTGTAGATGCGAACCAGGCCTTGCCGCTCCGGCGCGATCAGGCCCTCATCCTCGTAGAAGCGCAATGCCCGGGGCGTGACCTCGAACTCGTCGCACAGATCGGTGATCCCGTAAGACTTGCCGCCGGATTCGGGCGATTCGAAATCGGCGTGGAGCGCGGTCTGCGGCATCTCGCAAAGGTACTTAACGTTCACGTCAACGTCAAGGGAGCCGAGGGGGGCGATCATCCCGCACAGAGCGGGTCGCCGGCCGGGTCTTTCGCCTTCATGGCGTCGCCGATCGTGCCGCCCTTGCGGGCGAGGCTGACGCCCTCGAACCCGACATGCGCGCCGCAATAATAGGAGCAGCCCGACGGGACCGGGCCGGAAAAGCGTATCGTACCGTTATCGATCCGGCCCTCGACGGTGCAGGCTTGGTCGCCGCTCATCCTGAAGCGGAGTCGGTCGCCGTCGCGCTCGATCGTTCCTGCGCCCCCGCAGGCAGACAGATTCGCTCCCCAGACCACCAGCCCGAAACGAGTCTCGCTCTTCTTCTCGACGACGCAGAGCTGGCTGGGCGCATCGGCATGGCCGCCTTCGTAGAGGCCGGTCAGCGCCGCCTGGGGAGTCGCCGGCGCCGCGGTCGTCTGTATCGCCGCAACAGGTTCTTTGGCGGAGTTGGCGGTGGGGAGGTTTCCGTTGTCGGAGGCGCTGCAACCGCTGACGAGGGCAAGCAGGATGAGATATTTCTTCATTTCGGCCATGAAACGCGTTTTGCACCGAAGCGATGCCTCGGCAAGCCAGTCGATCCGACCGGGCGACACGCAATCGTCATGAAAAACCGTGGGATGGGGCGACAAGGCCGGGCTTCCTGCCTATATGAGCGCCCAGCCATCAAGGGCGAGGGCGAATGCTGACCACCCATCCTTTCGAAGACGACAAGCTGCGCGAGGAGTGCGGGGTATTCGGCATCTGGGACGCCGAGACCGCATCCGCGGTGGCCGCGCTCGGCCTCCATGCCTTGCAGCATCGCGGCCAGGAAGCCGCGGGAATCACCTCCTATGACGGCCGCACCTTCCACTCGCATCGCGCGATGGGCCATGTCGCCGGCAATTTCGACAAGGACGACATCATCCGCCGGCTCGCCGGCACCGCCGCGGTCGGCCATGTCCGCTACTCGACGACCGGCGAGACCGCCCTGCGCAATGTCCAGCCCTTGTTCGCGGAGCTGGCCTCGGGCGGATTCGCGGTTGCGCACAACGGCAACATCTCCAATGCAACCAAGCTGCGCCGCGAACTCAACCGCCGCGGCTCGATCTTCCAGTCGACCTCCGACACCGAAGTGATCATCCACCTTGTCGCGACCTCGACCTACCGCACCCTGCTCGACCGGTTCATCGACGCCTTGAAGCATGTCGAGGGTGCCTATTCGCTCATCTGTCTCACTGCCGAGGGGATGATCGCCTGCCGCGATCCGCTCGGCATCCGCCCGCTGGTGATGGGCAAGCTCGGCGATTCGTATATTTTCGCGTCCGAGACCGTGGCGCTCGACGTGGTCGGAGCGACCTACATCCGCTCGGTAGAGCCGGGCGAGCTGATCATCGTCTCGGAGCGCGGCCTTCGCTCGCATCGCCCGTTCGCTTCGGTGCGCCCCCGCCCATGCATCTTCGAACATGTCTATTTCTCGCGGCCAGACAGCATCGTCGACGGCTCGTCGGTCTATTCGGTCCGCAAGCGGATCGGCGCCGAGCTTGCGATCGAGAATCCGGTCGATGCCGACTTCGTCGTGCCGGTGCCCGATTCGGGCGTACCCGCGGCGATTGGCTATGCCCAGCAATCGGGGATCCCGTTCGAGCTCGGCATCATCCGCTCGCATTATGTCGGGCGCACCTTCATCCAG
This sequence comes from Alphaproteobacteria bacterium, assembly GCA_028293055.1. Taxonomy (GTDB): domain Bacteria; phylum Pseudomonadota; class Alphaproteobacteria; order Sphingomonadales; family Sphingomonadaceae; genus Allosphingosinicella. The sequence continues at coordinate 8,858 of JAQGLD010000020.1, read as the reverse complement.
CCGGGCGATTCGGTCCGCCACCTCGGGGTCAAGCTCAAGCACAACGCCAACAGCGCCCTTATCCGCGACAAGAAGCTGGTGCTGATCGACGATTCGATCGTCCGCGGCACCACCAGCCTCAAGATCGTCCAGATGCTGCGTGATTCCGGGGCGCGAGAGATCCATATGCGGATCGCCAGCCCGCCGACCCGCCACAGCTGCTTCTACGGAGTCGACACGCCGGAGCGCGCCAAGCTGCTCGCAGCGCAGATGAATGTCGCCGAGATGGCCGATTATATCAACGCCGACAGCCTGGCCTTCGTCTCGATCGACGGTCTCTACCGCGCCGTCGGCGAGGACATGCGCGACGAAGGCGAGCCGCAATATTGCGACGCCTGCTTCACCGGCTCCTACCCCACCCGGCTCACCGATCAGGAAGATCTCGAGCCCGCGGACCAGCTCGCCTTGCTCGCCGAGCGCTACGCCTGACGGAAGGCTGGAATGACGAAAATTCTCGAAGGGAAGGTCGCGCTGGTCACAGGCGCGAGCCGGGGGATCGGCGCAGCGATCGCCGAGGCATTGGGGCGTGAGGGCGCGCATGTCGTGATCACTGCCCGGACCTCGGAAGGACTCGAGGCGGTGGAGGAACGCATTCACGCCTCGGGCGGCAGCGCGACCATCGCACCGCTCGACTTGATCGAAAGCGACAGCATCGCTCGCCTCGCCGCCGCGGTCGCCGAAAGGTGGCAGGCGCTGGACGTCATGGTGCTCAACGCGGCGACGCTGGGCAGCCTCACGCCCACCGCGCAGATCGACGGCAAGGAATTCAACCGGGTCCTGACCCTCAACGTCCTCGCCAGCCAGGCGCTGATCGCCGGCTTCGACCCATTGCTCCGCAAGAGCGAGGCGGGACGGCTGATCGCGATGACGTCGAGCGTGGGGCGCCATCCCCGGGCCTATTGGGGCGCCTATGGCGCCTCCAAGGCGGCTCTGGAGACCCTGGTTCTCGCTTATGGCGAGGAAGTGAAGAACCTGGCTCCGCTTCGCGTCGGGATCGTCGACCCCGGCGCTACGGCGACGGAAATGCGGGCTCGGGCCTATCCTGGTGAGGATTCGGCCACGCTCAAGCCGCCGACCGCGGTGGCGGATGCGGTGCTGGCCATGCTCGGCTCGGATTTCGAGAACGGATACCGGCTCGAGCTTCCGCGCTAAGGCGGGTTGGTTCGCACACGCTCAGTTCCTGCTCAGGATGAGCGATTAGAGGCACTGGATCCAGTTCAGACAGCTCACCCTAAGTAGCCGTCGAGCTTGTCGAGACGGCGTATCGAAGGACCCGCGCGGAGAAACTCAGGCCGCCAGTTTCTTCTGCTTGGCCAGCTTCTTGAGGATCATGTCTCGCTTCAGGCGAGAGAGGTGATCGATGAAGAGTATGCCTTCGAGATGGTCCATCTCGTGCTGGAGGCAGATGGCAAGCATGCCGTCGAGGTCTTCCTCGTGCAGCGCTCCGTCGCGATCGAGCCAGCGGGCCCGGACCTTGGCGGGGCGCTCGACCTCGGCATACATTTCGGGGAGCGACAGGCAGCCCTCATTGTAGACCTGAAGCTCCTCGGACTCGCTGAGGATCTCCGGGTTGATGAACACGAGCGGCCGCCGGACCGGCGGCCCCTCCTCTTCCTCGGGCTCCTGGAGGTCGATTACCAGAATCCGCTTCGGAACCCCGACCTGGACGGCAGCGAGGCCGATTCCGGGGGCCGCGTACATCGTCTCGAACATGTCGTCGATCAGCGCGCGCAGCTCGTCGGTAACCTGCTCCACAGGCGTGGATATTCGCCGCAGCAGCGGGTCGGGAGTTTCCAGGATGGGCAATAGGGACATGGCGAAAATGTAGGAATTCGGGGCGATTGGGTCAAGACGAGCTCGATCCTTTCAATGCTATTCCACTGGCCTTCTAGCCCTGAGCGCCTGGGCAAGCGTGCCCTCGTCGAGATAGTCGAGTTCGCCTCCGACCGGCAGGCCATGGGCGAGCTGGGTGATGCGCACCGGGAACCCTTCGAGCCGCTCGGCGAGATAATGGGCGGTGGTCTGGCCCTCGAGCGTCGCATTCATCGCGAGAACCACTTCGTCGATCCCGCCGCGCGACACCCGGCCGATCAAGGTGTCGATGCCGAGATCCTCGGGCCTGATCCCTTCGAGTGCCGACAGTCGGCCGCCGAGGACATGGAAGCGCCCCGGGAAGAGCCGCGAGCGGTCGAGCGCCCAGAGGTCCGAAACCTCCTCGACGACACAGAGCAGGCGATCGTCGCGACGCGCGTCCGAGCAGATCGTGCACGGATCGATCGTGTCGACATTGCCGCAGACCGAGCAGATCGAGAGCCGCTCGCTGACGCGCTCGAGCGCGCGCAGCAGGGGAACCATGGCAGCATCGCGCTTCTTGAGCAGATGGAGCACCGCCCGGCGCGCGGAGCGTGGCCCGAGCCCGGGCAGGCGCGCCAGCGCCTGGGTCAGCGCATCGATTTCGGGAGAGGCCATGGAGGGTAGGTAGGGTGGCGAGGTGCCGTCGTAAATCCTCGCTGTTGCGGGGAGGATGACTGGAAGCCGCGGCCTCGCTAACAGCGCGCAATGCGCCTCGCCTTCATGGGTACGCCGGACTTCGCGGTCCCGACGCTCGACGCCCTTGTCGCGGCAGGCCACGAAATCGTCGCGGTCTATTCGCAGCCGCCGCGCCCTGCCGACCGCGGCAAGAGGCTGCGCCCCTCGCCGGTGCAGCAGGCGGCTGAGGCGGCGGGAATTGCGGTTCGCACCCCCCTCACCCTGCGCGATGCCGAGGCGCAGGCGGCCTTCGCATCGCTCGATCTCGATGCCACCGTGGTCGCGGCCTACGGGCTGATCCTGCCGCAGGCGATCCTCGATGCGCCGCGCCTCGGCTGCCTCAACGTTCACGCCTCGCTGCTGCCGCGCTGGCGCGGCGCGGCTCCGATCCAGCGCGCGATCCTCGCCGGCGACCCGACGACCGGAGTCACGATCATGCAGATGGAGCGCGGGCTCGATACCGGCCCGATGCTTGCGGTCGCCGAAACCCCGATCGACGGAAAGACTGCCGGCGAGCTCACCGAAGAGCTCGCCGTGATCGGCGCCAATCTGATGTCCGATGTGCTGGAGACCCTGGCCGGCCTCGAAGCCGAGCCGCAGCCCGAGGAAGGGATCACCTATGCCGCCAAGATCGACAAGGCGGAGGCCAGGCTCGACTTTGCGCTGGCTGCGATCGAGGTCGAGCGCCGCATCCGCGCCTTCAATCCGATTCCAGGCGCCTATTTCGAGCACCAGGGCGAGCGGATCAAGATCCACTCCGCCATGATTTCGAACCGGACGGGAAATGCGGGTTCAGTCCTCGACGAGGCGTTGACCATTGCCTGCGGCGAGGGCGCGATCATCCCTACTCTCGTGCAGAGAGCCGGGCGCGGTCCGATGGTTCCCGCCGAGTTGCTGCGCGGCTTTCCTATCCCGACCGGAACCTGCCTGCGGTGACTCGCTTCCGGCTGATCGTCGAATATGACGGCAGCCCGTTCATCGGCTGGCAGCGCCAGCCGCACGGCGCATCGGTCCAGCAGACGATCGAGGAAGCCGTCGAGGCGATCACCGGCGAGCGAGCCGTGGTCCATGCGGCGGGCAGGACCGATACAGGGGTCCATGCGCTCGCCATGGCCGCCCATGTCGACATCGCAAAGACAATCACCGCATTTCGCCTTTCCGAGGGTCTGAACGCTCTGTTGCGCCCGCTCCCGGTAGCGATCCTCGCGGCCGATGCCGTCGCCGACGACTGGCATGCCCGTTTCAGCTGCATCGGCCGGCGCTATGTCTATCGGATCGTCAATCGCCGCGCCCCGGTCACGCTCGATGCCGGACGCGCCTGGCAGGTGGTCGTCCCTCTCGACGCACAGGCGATGGACGAGGCTGCGCAACGCCTGGTCGGGCTACACGATTTCACGACGTTCCGATCCGCCCATTGCCAATCGGCGAGCCCGGTGAAGACGCTCGACCGCCTCGACGTGCGACGTCACGGCGAGCGGATCGAGATCGAAGCCGCCGCCCGCTCCTTCCTCCACCACCAGGTGCGGTCGATGGTCGGCTGCCTTTATCTGGTCGGCCGCGGCAAATGGACCGCCGGCGATCTCGAAGCGGCACTGGAGGCGCGCGACCGAGCCGCGCTCGGACTCAATGCACCGCCCGACGGGCTCTATTTCGCGGCCGCCTCGTACCCGGACGAGGGCAGTCCCAGGCCGAACAGCGACTGAAGCGACTTTTCGAGCATCAGCAGCTGCCACAGCAGCCGGCCATGCTCCGAGCGGCCGGCCCGGTGATCCGCGGCAATTCGCGCGATCGCGGCTTCGTCGAACCAGCCGAGCTCGGCGAAGACCGGGCTTCGCGCGACTGCGGCGGCTGTATCGGCGAGCGGGCCGCGGAACCACGCGCTGATCGGAGTGACGAACCCCATCTTGCGGCGGTGGAGGATCTCCTCGGGCAAGTAGCGGCCGAGCGCCTTCTTCATCAGCCATTTGCCGCTGCCGCCGCGCAAGCGCATTTTCGCCGGAAGCCTCGCGGCGAATTCGACCAGACGATGATCGAGCAAAGGCTCGCGCGCCTCCAGGCTCACCGCCATGCTGGTCCGGTCGACCTTGGTCAGTATGTCCCCGGGCAGCCAGATCTTGAGGTCGGCATATTGCGCGCGCGACAGCGGATCGTTCGCCGGCGCATCGCGCATCGCATCGACATAGCGGCTTTCCGCGCGATGACCCTGCAGGCTGTCCTTCAATCGCTTGCTGTAGATCCTCGATCTGACGCCAAAGGAAGTTGCCGAAACGGCGTCGGCATAGGCCTGGCCGCTGGACTGGCCGAGGGCGATGAGGGTGGTCTTGGCGCGAAGGAATTGCGGCGCCCAGTCGAGCTTGGGATAGGCCGTGCCGAGCGAGCCCAGCAGGCTGCGCGCTCCGGCGGGTAGGCGGCCGCGCACTTTCTCCTCATTGACGAACAGCCGGTAGCGGCGGTAGCCGGCAAGGGCCTCGTCCGCGCCGTCGCCGGACAGCGCCACCTTCACCTTCTCGCGGGCGAGCTGCGAGACCCGGTAGGTGCCGAAGGCGGACGCATCGGCGAAGGGCTCGTCGAACGCCTCGACCAGGGTGTCAATCAGGCTGAAATCGTCGGCGGCCACCATGCGGGTGCGATGGTTGGTGGCAAAGCGCTCGGCGACCATCGCGGCATATCGGGTCTCGTCATGGTCTGCCGAGTCGAATCCGATCGAGCAGGTCTCGACCGCGGCGCGGCTCGCCTCCGCCATCAACGCGACGACCGCGGAACTGTCCACTCCGCCGGACAGGAAGGCGCCGAGCGGAACATCGGCGACCATACGCGAGCGTACTGCCTGGCGAAGCCGCTCGACCATCTCCTCCTCGAGATCGGCGGCACGCGCGGAGCTAGGGCTGGTGAAATCCACATCCCACCATAGGGTCGGCGGCGGCACCGCGCGTCCACGCCGGACCAGCAGGTAATGGCCGGCCGGGAGCTTGCGCACTCCGGCGACGATCGAGGCATCGTCCGGGACATAGCCGAGTGCGAGATAATCCTCGACCGCCCGCGGATCGGGTTCGCGACGAAGCAGAGGATGGGCAAGCAAGCCCTTGAGCTCGGAAGCGAAGATCAACGCGCCGTCGGGCAGGATGGCCCAGTGAAGCGGCTTCACGCCAAGCCGGTCGCGAGCCAGGAACAGGCAGTCCTCGGCAGCATCGTAGAGTGCGAAGGCGAACATGCCGTTGAACCGCGACAGGCAGGCCGGACCCCATTGCCGCCAGCCTGCAAGAATCACTTCCGTGTCGCTGTGGGTCGCGAAAACGTGGCCCATGGCCTCGAGCTCTCGCCGCACCTCGCAGAAATTGTAGATTTCGCCGTTGTAGCTGAGCGCGAGGCGGCCATCGGGGCTCAGCATCGGCTGCCCCCCGCCCTCCAGATCGATGATCGATAGCCGCCGGTGGCCTAGGCCGACGCCGGCGGCGGTCCAAACCCCGCTACCGTCCGGCCCGCGATGGGCGAGCGAATCCGCCATCGCCTTCACGCGCCGCGCATCGACCGGCTTTGGAATATCGGGGTGGAAGATACCTGCTATGCCGCACATCAGCGCGCCTCTGGCAGGCCGGCCGCCCGGTCGGCAAGCGGCGCCACGGGCCCGAGCGCCGAAAGGAAGGCATTGATCGCCGGACGGGCGCTTGCGCTCGCCGCGGGAGCCTCGGACGAGACCAGTATCGCCACCGCGCGCTGGGGACCGCCGAGCAGCCGCACCTTCATCGTCTCGATCTTCACCGCCGCCGGGCTTCCGGTCAGGATGGATCCGACCCGATAGAAGCTCAACACCTCGCGCAGGCTGCCGTGCGAGAAGAGGATCTCGGCCTTTCCGGAAGCCGGCGCGACATCGTCCGCGGTCCAGGCCCAGGGTCCGCCCGGCGCCGCAGCGCCCTGACCGTAGGCGACCAGCTTCCTGCCTTCCGCCTGGCGGGCGAAGACGGCGATGGCGAGGTCGACCTCCTGGCCGGCGGAATTGCGATAATGGGCGAGTCGGAGCAGGTCGGCGCCCGCGAAGCGCGGGTACCACGGCCGCCCTGCGCCGCGCGGCACGCGTTGCCAGCCGGCGATTTCGGGCAGAGTGATCTCGGCGGGCGGCGGCGCGGCGGTCGAAGCCAATGCGGCGGACCAGAGCGGCGGCAGGGCTGCGATCGCCACGGCGGCAGCGGCGGTGCGCATGAGGCGCCGCAGGCTGCCGGGCTCGGAATCCTCGGGCTGCATAGCCCTCGGATCGAACCAGGGATCGGCCGGCTTGCGGTCGAAGAAGGGCCAGCCGGCACCGAGGGTCAGCGCGATGACGATCGCAAAGAATATCCAGCCATAGAAGATATGGTCGAACCCCTCGGCGAAGGCGTTCGAGCCGCTGCGGTAGGCTATGTAGATCGTCCCCCAGGCGCGGACCCCATTGGCGAGCACCGGAATGACGATCGAGGCGGCGATGAAGAGGATTCGGCGGCTCCACGACCTGAAGCAGAGATTTGCGACGAGAGCGGCGAGTGCGACCATCGCGACCAGGAACTTTACGCCCGAGCAGGCCTCGGCGACCTCGAAGAAGCCATTGGGAGTCGAAATGAAGACTCCTTCGATATGGGCTGGGACTCCGCTCAGCCCGAGCAGCACCATCGAGATGTCGGCAGTGATCGTCTGCATCACCGGCACGGCTTCCTCGCCGGCGGGGATCAGGAACAGGGCGTAGAAGATCGGGAAAGCGAGACCGCGTGACACCGCCTTGCCAAGGCAGGTGACGACCGCGCCCTGGAGCATCAGCACCAGTCCGGCATGCCGGGCTAGCCCAAGACCGCCGGCGTCGCCGAGCAGCCAGGCGACAGCGCCCGCAGCGACCAGCAGCAGGCCCGGGGCCCAGGCCGTCGGCGCCAGGCGGCGCAGCTCGGCCTGCCGCTGCCAGGCCAGCCAGAAGATCAAGGGCAGGATCAGCAGGCAATGATTGAAGGTCGAGCTTTCCAGCCAGATCGAAACGATCTTCGCGGCGTCGCGCCAGAACAGGATCAAGATCGCCGCCCAAACGGCAGCCAGCGCGCAGAGATGCCGTCGCCACCCGACCGGCATCGAGGCGCGATCCGCCAGCGGCATGGCGGCTGCCGTCATGCCGCCTCTCCATAGCGAGCAAGCCCGAGCAGGGTGTCGAGCGGCGCCAGCCGCGCGTCCCAGGGATAGACATCCTCTACCCTGCAGCGGGCGGCGGCGCCCATCGCAGCTGCCGCCTCCTTGTCTTCGAGAAGATTCAAAATCGCCTCGGCCTGCGCGACCGGACTTTCGGCGACGAGGAGGTCGCGACCGACTACCGCATCTACGCCCTCATAGGCCGCCGGAGAGGCGACAACGGGCCGGCCCATCGCCATGGCCTCCAGCACCTTGTTCTGGATCCCGCGGGCGATGCGCAAGGGCGCCACGACGATATCGGCGGCGAGCAGCCACGAACGCACATCCTCGACCGCTCCTGTGACGATGACCCGGTCGCTCGCGAGCCTTCGCACTGCCTTCGGCGGCTTTCGCCCTACGATCGCGAAGGTCGCGGCGGGGATCAAGGGCATCACCTCGCGGGCGAACCAGTCGACCGCATCGATATTGGGCGCATAATCCATCTGGCCGGTGAACACGATCAGAGGATGCGGCGCGTCCGCTTTTTCAACCCTGGCGGCCGGATCGTAAAAGCGGAGATCGACTCCGTTCTGGATCGACCGGACATCGGCATCCGGCGGCGCGACCCGCGTGCGAAACAGGCCGGCCTCCGCTTCGCTGACGAACAGGCTGAAGTCGGCCCGCGCCGCAGTCGCCCTTTCGAACGCGGCGAGCATGGCGGCCTCGCGGCGATGCACCCAGGCGAGCGGCCCGCCCCGTGACGCATAATCGGCGAATTTGGCCGAATCGACATCCCCGAAGTCCATGAGGAAGCGCTGGCGCGCGCCGTCTGGAACGAATTGCGCCATCTGGCCGGAGAAAGCGAAGATCGTGTCGACCTCCGGCTTCGCCACGATGGCGTTCACGAACCGGCGCAGCTCGGAGCTGTCGAAAAGGGTCAGGGAGACCGGCTTGCGCTCGATCAGGGCGCGCAAGCCTGCCGCGGGCCTGCTCGTCCGGCGGATCTCGACACAGGCCTCACCGAGGCGCCCGCCGAGAGCTTCGCGCAAGGCGGGAAGATGGGCCAAGTCCGCTTCGTCGTCGGCGAAACAGGCGAGATGGACCCTCCCTCGCGCCGCGAGATGCTTGAGCAGATGCCACGACCGGATCTTGTCCCCCCGATCGGGCGGATA
>JAQGLD010000133.1 GCA_028293055.1 Alphaproteobacteria bacterium | reverse complement strand
CGGCATTGCCTCGAGATCGGCGGCGAGCGCTCCAGGCCGCTCCGCATAATGTGCGATCAGGCTGACCATCCGCACCGGCGGAAAGCCGCCGCCCGTGCGCCCAATGCGCTCGCTGGCATCGTGGATCGTGTCGCCGACCAATATGCCGACCCGGTCGCCCTCGAAACGCACCAGCTTCATTGGCCGGCCTCCGCGGTGTCGCACGGCGTTTCCCGCCACAGACCGAGGCTCCGCAAGGCCGGCGCGTCGCTTGCGTGGAAAAGCCAGGCGTCCTCCACCGCGGAGCGGTTGGCGTGCCGCTGTGCCGCCCAGGAGGGAATGGCGATGAAATCCCCCGGTCCCCAGTCGAAACGCAGGCCCCCGATCCAGCTCGTGCCTTCGCCCCTGACGACATAGGCGACCGAGCTGCCGGTCTGGCGAAAGGCGCCGAGCTCGGCTCCCGGCCGCAGGCGCTGCAGCGCGGTTCCGATCGTCGGCAAGGCCGGCCCGCCGCTCGCAGGGTTGCGATATTCGAGGAAGGTATCTCGCAAGCTATCGGGCGGAAGGGCTGCGGCGACGAGGATCGCGGCCTCGGCCTGGCGCCAGGGATAGAGCAGTACGGGATTGGCGACCGGAGCCTCGCCCGGCGGCGCCATGATGCCGCTGCCATGCTCGCGGAACCCGCGATCCGGGACGGCGCTCACCGGCCGCTCGGCCACGCCGGAAGCCTCGAAGAAGACCGCGTCGAACGATCGCACGAGCGAGACGTCGAGCACATCGAGCCAGACCATCGGGGCCTCGCCGCGATGGACATGGTCGTGAAACGCCCAGCTCGGCGTGAGCACGAGATCGCCAGCGTTCATCGCGTGGGTCTCTGCGCCCACCGTGGTGCTTGCGCCCTCGCCCTTCATGATGAAGCGCAGCGCGCTCGCCGCGTGGCGATGCGCCGACGCGGTTTCGCCGGGGAGGATATACTGGATCGAAGCCCACAGGGTCGGCGTGGTGCCGAACGCTAGGCCCGGATTGGTGAGGCGCAGGGTGCGGCGCACGCCGCCCGGCTCCAGTCTCAGGACTTCGCCGATCCGCGCGAGACAGGCTTCGAGCTCGGCCGCACGCCAATGGAACGGCAGCATGGCAGGCGCCGGAACCCGGGTGAAAAGGGCAGGGTCGCTCGGCTGGTGAATGGCCAGGTTCAGTGCCGCCAGGTCGGCCGCCAGCGCGCTCCGATCGGCGGCATCAGGGCCGGCCTCGGTACCGTGCTCGCGGGCGGAGTGGTCGCTGCTCACTGCGAGTCAGTCGCCATCGGAGAGGGGCTCGAGCCACGGACCCTCATATTGCTGCGACCGCGCCGCCTTGAGGCCCTTCATGCCCTCGGTCTTCAATATCTCCTCGAAGAAGCGTCCGTCGGGCGCCCGCGCGGCCGAGGTCATCGCCTTGGTGATCGAATCGTGGGCGCGCCCGACCAGCCTGCCTGCTGCCCGCCCGGAAGCCTCCGCAAGATTTTCGAGACACAGCTTGTTGAGCGCAAGCGCCTCTCGCGGCATGCGCGCGATCCGCTCGGCCAGCTCGGTCGCGCGGCCGCGCAAGGCATCGGAGGGCACGACGGTCAGGACCAGGCCGATCCGCTCGGCCCTTCGCGCATCGATCAGCTCGCCGGTGAAGATCAGGAACTTGGTCCACGCAAGGCCGATCACCGGAACCAGGTCCGAGGCGCCGGGATGGCCGATCCGCCCTTCGATGAGGCCGAACCGGGCGTCGTCCGAAGCGATGACGAAGTCGAGCTGGCTGATGAAGCCGAGGGCCGTGCCGAGGCAAAGACCGTGGACCGCGGCGATCACTGGGATCGGGACCGCGCGCAGCCGAGCATTGAAGCGCATCACTTCCTGGTTGAAGGCGAGGTGATCGAGCGGTGTCTCCGGAACGGTGCGCGCCGCGCTGCGGCTGAGGTCGCCGCCGCCGCAAAAGGCGCGGCCGTTGGCGCTGATCAGGGCAGCGCCGACCCCCGGATCGTCGCTGGCGGCCTCGAGCGCGCGCGCGATCTCGTCGCGGCTCGATCCCGGGCCCATCCCCATCGCGTTTAGCTTTTCGGGGCGGTTGAGGACGATGTGGGCGACACCGTCGCGCACTTCGTAGAGGATGTTCTCGAACTCGGCCTCAGCCATCGCTGCTTTCCCCTTGGTGATCGGCCGCTGCACCGCGCACCCGATCGATGATCTCCAGAGCTTCAGCCAGCGGCGGCGCCGAACTCGAACGCCACGCGACATGGCCGTCGGGCCGCACCAGTACCAGCGGGCGCTGGTAAGTCCGATGCGCTTCTTCCGCCTCGATCGCGTGCACCGCAAGCGGAACTCCGCGGCGCGCAGCGGCTTCGGCCAGGGTAGCCGCCTGTGGAGCGTCCGCGCCGAAGCGAAGCAGCACGAACGACTTGCCGAACAGATCGAGGATCGATCGGCCGTCCCCGAGCCACAGATGCGGAGCGCGATGGCCCGGCCGGGCGGTCGGAGTGTAGGTTTCCGGCGGGTCGGAGGGCCTCGGCCCATCCTCGGCAATGACGATCGGCGAGTCCTCGTAGCGATAGCCGAGTCGAACGCCCTGCGAGATCCAGCTTGAGTAGAGCTTCTCGCTCATCTGTCGCCCTGCGCGCCGTCGGGCGGCTTCTGCTTCCGGACCAGGGGCTTCGATGTGCGAGAAATCCACGCCTTGGCCGGTCCAGCCCTGATAGTTTCGCGACGAGGTGCGACCGTTGCGCAACGCCACTGGCCGGCGCTCTATTTCGTAGGCGGGAAGGAGCGCCGCGCCGCCCCAGCCGGCAAGGCGGCCGGCGAGCATCCAGCCCAGGCCGACGACATCCCCCATCCCGGTGTTGAGGCCATGACCGCCGGTCGGCGAGGTCGTGTGCGCGGCATCGCCGGCAAGGAAGACTCGGCCCGAGTGGTAATGTCGAGCTGTGCATTGGCTGCGCCGCCACGGCACGATTCGGAGGAGTTCGTAGGGAATATCGTCGCGCCCGAAGGCGCGCTCGAGCAGCGCCGCGAAATCGAGCTGGTCGAGCGCCATTCGCTCCTTCGAGCCGAACACCACGAAGCGCCAGATACTGCCATAATCGGCGGAAGTGAGATTCGCCCAGGGGCCTTCGGGACCGACGAAGATGTAGCGCGTCGCCTTGCCCAGCGGATGATAGTTTTCGAGCCCCTCGATCCGCAACATGGCGCTTACCGAATAGTCGAGCGTCGGCCCTTCGAACGGGATGTCGAGCTGCCGCCGTACCCGGCTGGCGGCGCCGTCGCATCCGACCAGGAAACAGGCTCTGACCTCTTCCGCGCCGTCACGGCTCACAAGGGTCGCCGTCACTCCCTTTTCGTCCTGGGTAAGGCTTTCGAAGCGGGTGCCATAGCGCAACTCGGCAAGCCCGGTCCGCTCCACCGCCCGTTCGAGCATCGGGTCGAAGATATGTTGCGGGCATTTGCGCATCACTTCGGGGCTGAAGGCGTGGCGGCGATCCTCCGAGCTGCCCACCTTGTCCCGGCCGAGCTGATGGCCGTTGAGGCTGGTCACATAAAGCGTGTCGAACGGATAGTCCTTGTCCGAGCCCCAGGCGGCGACGTCCTGCGATATCCCCCAGCGGCGGCAGAATTCCAGCGTACGCTCGTTGAGGGTGCCCGCCTTGGCAAGCAATTCTTCATTATCCCGTTCCTGCTGCTCGACGAGCAGGCTGCGGACGCCCTGGAAGGCGAGATCGAGGGCAAGGGCGAGGCCGATCGGGCCGCCGCCGACGATGACGACCGGATGGGCTCCGGCCGGTTCATCCATCGGCGCTTCGCCCCGCCGAGATCTTTTCTGCCTGGTCCTCGGAATAGCCCAGCTCGAGTATGACCTCCCTGGTATGCTCGCCAAGCTTGGGCGCGTGGCGGCGGATCTGGGGGGGCGTCTCCGACCAGGTCGAAGGTCCAAGCATGTTGAGCACACGGCCCTCCGTCGGATGGTCGGTTTCGACGAAGAATCCGGTGGCGGCCAGGTGGGGGTCGTCGAACAGGCTTTCGAGCGTGTTGAGCGGTCCAGCCGGTATGTCGGCTTCCTCCAGTATCGCGAGCCATTCCGCGGTAGTCTTGCCAGCCATCGCCTGGCGGACGACCTCGAAGCAATGGTCGGCATGGATCGTCCGGTTGGTGAAGTCCTTGAAGCGCTCGTCCTTCTCCATCAGGTCCGGCCGGCCGAGCACTTTGGCGAAGGCCCGCCAATGGCCGTCGGTATAGACGATGACGCAGATGTGGCCGTCCTTGGTGGGGAAGGGGCGCCTTTCCTTGGTCAGGGTGCGCGCATAACCCATCGGGGCGATCGGCGGGACGAAGGCGCGGCCGCCGATATGGTCTCCAAGCGCGAACTGGGCCATCGATTCGAACATCGGCACTTCGATATGCTGGGCGATTCCGGTCTTTTCGCGATGGAAGAGGGCGGTCGTCACGGCGATCACCGCATAGAGGCCGGTCGCGCGATCGTTGAACGAGACCGGGACATAATGGGGATGCTCCGACCCAGCCTTGACCAGCAAGGACGGTATCGCGGTCGCGCCCTGGATCAGATCCTCATAGACCGGCTTGCCGGCATATGGACCATCCCTGCCGAAGCCGACCAGGCTGATCGTGATCAGGCGCGGATTGAGCGCCTTGAGCGATTCCGGGGTCAGGCCGAGCCGCGCCATGGCCTGCGGCCGGATGCTATAGATCAGTATGTCGGCAGTCTCGATCAGGCGGTGAAGCACCTCCATCTGGTCGGCCTGCTTGAGGTCGAGCACCACGCTTCTCTTGTTTCGGTTGAGCTTGAGAAAGCTGCAGCCCATGTCCTCGCTTTTCTTGGGCGGCTGCCGACGGGTCGTGTCGCCGCCGCCGGTCTCGATCTTTATCACGTCGGCGCCATGATCCCCGAGCACCATCGTCGCGGACGGGCCCATCACGACCGAGGTCATGTCGATTACCCTTATTCCGCTCAGAGCCTGCGCCATGCGTGAACCTTTCCGCGCCGTGTCGGGGAGGATCGGGCAGGCGCGCCGGGATACTGCCCGGGCGGGCGCGTGGTGATAAGTCCCCGACAAGGGGCGTCTCGCCGGACCGCAGCGGCTATAGGGTGGGGGCAATACAGGGAGAGGAAGCTTGAGCGGAGACTATGCAGGCCCGGCTTCGCGCAGCTTCTTCTCGCAGCGGTTGAAGCTCCACTATCTCGACTGGGGGAATGAGGGAGCGCCGCTCCTTCTGCTCGTTCACGGGGGCCGCGATCACAGCCATAGCTGGGATTGGGCGGCACGGGCGCTCCGCGACAAATGGCATGTCATCGCCCCCGATCTGAGAGGTCACGGGGACAGCGCCTGGTCGCCCGACGGCGACTACAGCCTGACCGCATTCGTCCATGACCTCGCCCAGCTTGTCCACCAGCTCGAAACCGAGAGCGTCATACTCGTCGGTCACTCGCTCGGCGGAATCATTTCATTGACCTATGCCGGCCTCTATCCCGAGCAGGTGCGGCGGATTGCGGCCATCGAGAGCGTCGGCCTGCGCGCCTTCAGCGACGCCCGGGCGCCGCTCCCCGAACGCCTTCGGGCCTCGATCTCTGATCGCCGGATGCTCAGCGCGAGGCGGCCGCATCGTTACGCGACCTACGATCAGGCGCTCGAACGGATGCGATCCGCTTATGCCTCGCTGAGCGAAGAGAAGGCGCGCCACCTCACCCTTTACGGGACGCTGCGCAACGAAGACGACTCGTACAGCTGGAAGTTCGACAATTATGTCAGGGGACGAGCGCCCGTCGATATCAGCACGGAGCAGCAGCGGGCCCTTTGGCAGTCGATATCCTGTCCGGCCCTGTTCTTCCATGGGGGCGACGGATGGGCGGAGAATCCCGAACAGGACGGAACGCTCGTCTATTTCCGCGACGGCAGGGTGGTCAGCCTGCGGGGCGCCGGCCACTGGCTCCATCACGATCAATTCGATCGCTTCATGGCCGAACTGCTCGCATTCCTGGACCCGCAACCGCACACGACTTGAAATATGCC
>JAQGLD010000579.1 GCA_028293055.1 Alphaproteobacteria bacterium | reverse complement strand
TGTTCGTGTGGGACAAGCCTGCGTAGAGAGCACGGTCTGATTCCGCCCCGCACATCCTGAGTAGCCGTTGAGCTTGCCGAAACGGCGTATCGAAGGACTGCTCGGACTGCGTCCTTCGATACGGGCCCTCGACAAGATCGGTCCCTATCAGGATGAGCGGATGAAGAGACCGAACTGACGCTCGAAGCTCTAGCTAGCGCAGCCGGGTCCAGCGCCGGGCCTCGCAGATGAACAGGATGCAGCCGGACACCTTGAGAGCTCCGTCGGGCTGAAGTTCCAGCGTCGAGCGATAGCTCTTGCCGCTCTTCGGATCGTAGGCGCGTCCGCCCTTCCAGGAACCGCCGGCGCCGGTGAAGCCGGACAGGGTCTGGAGCCCGACCATCGGCCGGCTCCGCAATTTCGGGTCTGGATTGTTGGCGTCGTGATCGAGCGCGCCCGGACTGCGGTCGAGAACCTTGTAGATGGTGCCGCACATCTCTCGCCCGCAGGGCGCGATCTGGACCACGCCCTTGCGATCGTCGGTCAGCCACAGGCCCTGCACCGAGGGTAGAGCAGCGGAGGCGATTGCGGCGGGGAGGATCGAAAGGGTGAGCGCGGCCATCAGGCGTGCAGTTTTCATGCGGCGAGACTAAGCCCCGGCTCGCCCAGCTTCAATGTTGAACCGCGGCGCGCGGCATCGGCACTGTCTTCCGGGGTCCGCAGGAGAAGGCAAATGGCCGATCTGGCCGTACGTTCGCGTCAGGAAGAGCAGATGGATGCCGAGGATCTCGACGTCCGGGTGTATGAGCGAGTCCTCGCCGACCTGTCGCGAGTCAATCGCTGGACGTTCACCGCCCACCCGACGATCGCCTTCCTCAAGCGTGCGACCCGGGGGATGAAGCATTTCCGCCTGCTCGACGTCGGCTTCGGCCATGGCGATACGCTTCGCGCGATCGCCGCCTGGGCGAGCAAGGCGGGACTCGAGGCCGAGCTGGTCGGGGTCGATCTCAACGCGAACAGCCGCGAGGTCGCGGCAGCGGCGACTCCGTCCGACATGCGAATCGACTATCGCGCCGGCGACTATCGGGACCAGCCGGAGCGGTTCGATTTCGTGATCAGCAGCCAGGTCACGCACCACATGACCGACGAGCAGCTCATCGCCTTCCTGCGCTACATGGAGGCGGAGGCTCGGCACGGCTGGCTGATCGTCGACCTCCACCGCCACGGCTTCGCTTATTGGGGATTCCCACTGCTCGCGCGCCTGCTGCTCGTTCACCGGATCGTCCGCCAGGATGGCCGCCTGTCGATCGCCCGCTCGTTCCGCCGGGCGGAATGGGAGGCGGTCCTGCGCGATGCCGCTATTCCGCTCGATGCGGTGCGGATCGTTCGCAGGTTCGCTTTCCGCTTGTGCGTGGAGCGGGTGAAGTAGACGCCGTCGCCCCGGCGAAGGCTGGGGCCTGGTGGACATTCTGCACCAATCGACCCGAGACCCCGGCTTCCGCCGGGTGACGGTCTCTAGTCCGACATCATCTCGTCGATCGCCACGACGGTGCGCCAGTTGCGCGAGGTCCACACCGACTTGCCCGGAACACTGCCGATCTTCGAGCGGCCGGCGCCCTCGCCGAACCAGATCCAGATCGCATCGCCGCGGCGCTCGACCTTCTCCTTTTCGGACGCTCGGGCGCGCAGTGCCTCGACATGCGCGTCGGTCGCCGGCTGCTTGCCGATGCAGAGCATGACGAAATTGGCCGTCTCCTCGCTCTCCGCGACGAAGGGATTCGACTTGCGGTAGGCGGTCCACTCCGCCTTCGACCGGACGATCACATCGACCCGGAATCCGAACCTCTCCTCAATCGCCGTTTCGAAGCGCGATTCGAGCGCGGTGTTGGCGTCGTGGCCGGCGAAGACGAGGTTGCCGCTGGCAACATAGGTGCGCGGGGCTTCGAGCCCGAGCTCCCCGGCGAGGTCACGCAGCGCCGCCATCGGCACCTTGCGGTGTCCTCCGACATTGATGCCCCGGAGCAAGGCCACGAACTGCTTCACCATGTCGTTTCCACCGCGCCTCGCTACGGGAAAAAGCCGGTATCGCGCAAACTCCTCGAACCAAGAAGGGGGCTGGCGAGTTAAGCCGAGAAATCAGTCTGGAGCAGCGACGATGGCGAATGACGACGGGATTTCGAGGCGGCATGTGATGGCCGGCGGGGCGGCGCTGAGCGCTATCGTGGCCACGGATGAGCTCGGCGCTCAGGGCGGTGGAACTCCGCCTGGCGCTGTCGCGAAAAGCGACCCGACCAAGAAATATCCGAAGCCGCCGTTCCGCAGGCAGAGCCAGCCCTGGCCCGGACTGGCGGGGAAGATGGACCCGAAACCCGATCATGGCGAGACGAGCTACCGCGGATCGGGCCGGCTCGCCGGCCGCAAGGCGCTGATCACCGGCGGCGATTCCGGAATGGGCCGCGCCGCGGCCATCGCCTTCGCCCGCGAAGGGGCCGACGTGGCGATCAGCTACTTACCCGCCGAGGAGCCCGACGCCCGCGAGGTAGTCGCGCTGATCCGCGAGGCCGGCCGCAAGGCGGTCGCCCTGCCAGGCGACATACGCGACGAAGCCCATTGCCGCCGGATGGTCGACGAGGCGGCGAGCCAACTCGGCGGGCTCGACATATTGGTCAACAATGCCTCTCGCCAGCAGACCCGGCCCAGCCTGGAAAGCATCAGCAGCGAGGATTTCGACGCGACGCTGAAGACCAATATCTACGCCATGTTCTGGATCACCAAGGCCGCACTTGCCCATCTGGGTCCCGGTTCCGCGATCATCCAGACCACGTCGGAGCAGGCGAGCGACCCTTCGAAGGACCTGGTCGACTATGCGATGACCAAGGCGGCGCAGCTCAACTTCACCCGATCGATGGCCAAGCAGCTCGCGGCCAAGGGCATTCGAGTCAACGGAGTCGCGCCCGGACCGATCTGGACTCCGCTTCAGGTCAGCGGCGGAGCGACCATGGAGAAGCTGGAGGGATTTGGCGGCGACACCCCGATGGGGCGCCCGGGCCAGCCTGCCGAGCTCGCCTCGATCTATGTCCAGCTGGCCGC
>JAQGLD010000521.1 GCA_028293055.1 Alphaproteobacteria bacterium | reverse complement strand
ATCGTCCCTGGAATGTTCCAGGCGGCCGGCACCGGCGCGCTGCTCGCCCTGCTAGTCGCCATCCTGATCTGTGTCGCGACCGGCCTGGTCTATGCGGAGCTCGCCTCGGCATGGCCGGTCGCAGGCGGCGAATATGTGTTCGTCGCACACACTATTGGGCCCGCCGCCGGCTTCGTGATGCTCGGGGTCAATCTGTTCAACACCCTGCTGTTTCCGCCGGTGGTCGCGCTCGGTATCGCCTCCGTGGCGAGCAGCTTCCTGCCCGGCCTGCCCAAGGTTCCGCTCGCGGTCCTGGTGCTCGCGGCCTCGACGATCGTCGCCCTGCTCAACATCCGGGTGAATGCGCTGGTCACCGGCCTCTTTCTCGCCGTCGAGCTGATCGCGATCGCGGTGGTGACCGGACTTGGCCTGGAGCATTGGTCGCACGCGGTGGTGCCGATGCTTTCCGCACCAATGATGCCGGCGCACGGATCCCTGGTGCCGATGGACATGGCGGGATTCGGAGTCGCCATCTCGGTGGGAATCTTCGCGCTCAACGGCGCCGGCTGCGCGGTCTATTTCGCCGAGGAACTGAGCCACGCGCCACGCCAGATCGCGAAGGCGGTGATGGCTGCCACGCTGCTGGTCATCGTCACCGTCTGCGTCCCGATGATTGCAGGGCTCGCCGCGGCGCCGGATCTGCGCGGCTTCCTGTGTGCCGACGATCCGTTCGGCCTGTTCACCCGCACGCTTGGCGGGGGCCGGCTTGCGGCCTGGACCGCGGGCGGGATCGTCCTCGCCATAATCAACGCGATCATCGCCTCGATCCTGGCGACCGCCCGGATTTTCTACGGCACCGCCCGCGACCGCTGCTGGGGACGGCCCCTCGATCCCTGGTTCGCCGAGATCCATCCGCGCCTCAACTCGCCGTGGATCGGAACGCTCGTGGTCGGCGCGATCATGGTCGCAGCCTGCTTGATACCGTTGCGGTTCCTGCTGCTGCTCAGTGGCGTGGGGCTTGCCGTCATCTATGCGGGGATTGCCGCATCGGTGCTGGTCGGGCGCTATGGCGGAGCGTCCCGCCATGCGCCCTATCGGATGCGTTTCTTTCCGCTGCCGCCCGTCCTGACCCTGCTTGCGGTCGCCTTCGTGGTCTGGGCGAGCTGGCAGGACAGCGAGCAGGGCCGGCCTGCCTTGCTCGCCACCGTGGCCCAGGTCGTGCTCTCGCTGGCCTATTACTGGCTGGTTCTGCGCCGCAGGGGCGAATGGACGGTGGTCGTGCCATCCGGAGAATCCACTCTCCCTGAATAGCCATAGGGAGCGGCCGGGTTTTCGGATATTCATTGCCATCCCGGACAAAGCTGCCGGCCCGCAGCCCATAAGCCGATCCTTCCCGTTCAGGGAGGGTGACGAGGACGAGAATGTCGATCCACCTTTCCGACTATGAAGACGGCGCCAAATATAAGGGCGATTACGAACAGGACCTCGAGGCGTTGCAGGCGCGGCTCTCGCAGATCCTGGTCGCGCACATCGTTTACAGGAAGCGCAGCGTGATCGTCTGCGAGGGCTGGGACGCGGCGGGGAAGGGCGGGGCGATCCAGCGAATGACCGCGAGCCTCGATCCGCGCGCCTACAAGGTGTGGCCGATCAAGGCCCCGACCGAGGAGGAGAAAGGTCGCCATTTCCTGTGGCGCTTCTGGCGCAGACTGCCAACGTCCGGCCAGATCGCGATCTTCGACCGCAGCTGGTACGGCCGGGTACTGGTCGAGCGGGTCGAGGGCTTTGCCAGCGAGAATGAGTGGCGCCGCGGCTATGACGAGATCAACGAATTCGAGGCCCAGCAGAATTTCGACGGCACCCATTTCGTCAAATTGTTCTTCCATGTCACCCAGGAGGTCCAGGACGAACGGCTCCAGGCAAGGCTCGCTCATCCGTGGAAGCGCTGGAAGGTGAGCGCCGAGGATTTCCGCAACCGCGCCAGGCGAAGCGACTATCTCGCCGCGATCGACGACATGTTCGGCCACACCGACACGCGCTGGGCGCCGTGGACCGTGATCGACGGCAATAACAAGAAGGCCGCCCGAATCGCCGCGCTGAAAGCGGTTTGCGACCAGCTTGAGCGGGTCGTGCCGATGAAGCCCCCCGAGGCGGGATGCGATGCGGTCGAGCTGGGCAAGAAGGTGTGGGGGTAACGTTCCTCCCCGCGAGGCAGGGGGATCTAACCTGTCGGATATTCGATCGCGACGATCTCGATCTCCTGCTCGCCGGCTGGCAGCGTGACTCGCCTCAGGTCTCCAAGCCGGGCGCCGCGCAGCGCTCGGCCGATCGGGGAATCCCAGCTGATCCGGCCGTCGGACGAAGCGGTCTCGTCCTCGCCGACTAGCATGACGGTGCGGTGGCGGTCCGCCTCGTCGGCATAAGTCACCGTCGCTCCGAACCAGATGCGGTCGCGCTCCGGCTGCTCGGAGGGGTCGACGACCTTTGCGTCCTTCATCCGCCTCGAGAGGAAGCCGAGGCGGCGGTCGATTTCGCGCAGGCGCTTGCGCCCGTAAATATAGTCGCCATTCTCCGAGCGGTCGCCATTGCCCGCAGCCCAGGAGATGGTCTCGACCAGCTTCGGCCGCTCGGTGCCGAAAAGCGTCTCATATTCCTCGCGGAGGTGCCGATAGCCCTCGGGCGTGATGTAATTGGGGCGGTCGCTCATCCGCTTCGGGCTCAGCCTGGGCTTCCCTTGCCGAGATAATAAGACAGGCGATAGCTCGACGGCCCGTCCGTCCGTTCGCGGCTCAAAGTATCGTAGACCACCGCATTTTCCAGCACCCTCTGGACATAGTTACGGGTCTCGAAAAAGGGAATTTCCTCGATCCACTGGACAATGTCGACGCTTCCGGTGCGCGGATCGCCGTTGAGCGCAACCCATTTGCGGACATTGCCGGTGCCGGCATTGTAGCTCGCCACCGCAAGCGCGGCGTTACCCCCCCACTGGTCGAGCAGGGTCGAGAAATAGCTCGTGCCGAGCAGCATGTTATAGGAAGGATCTGAGGTCAGCCGGCCGAACTCATAGGGCATTCCGAGCTTGCCGGCGGTGTCGCGGGCGGTGCCAGGCATCAGCTGCATCATCCCGCGCGCGCCGGCATTGCTGACCGCGGTGCGGTCGAACGAGCTCTCCTGGCGGGTGATCGCGTGCGCCAGGGTCCAGTAGCGCGAGAAGATCGGCGAGAGCGTCACCTCGGGAAAGGTGTCGCGCGAATAGAAGTTCGCGCCCTTGGCGCGCGCCTCGCGAGCGACCCAGACTCCGAGGTCCGGCCGTCCGATCTGGCGGCCGAACTCGGCGGCGAGCTGGCGTTGCGGATCGTCCTCGGCCTGTTGGGCGATCGCCCGGACGAAAAGGGTCTGGTCGCCATATTGACCGGCTTGGCCGAGCGCGCGGGCGACCCGGACCAGGGTCTGGCGCTCGAATGCGGCGCGCTGCTCGGGAGTCGCCGGCGGCGGCATGGCCGGCGCGGGGATCGGCCGGCCCAGCCGCTCGAGCGCGAGCTGGCCGTAAAACTGGTCGGGGGCGGTGGCGGCCTGGTTCAGCAGGGCTTCGCTGCGGGCCTGGTCGCCGGCCTTCAAGGCTGCCCGGGCCGCCCAGTAAAAGCCCTTTGATCGGCTCTGCTGGGAGCGGGCGGCATTGGCGTAGAGCTCGAACAACCGCACCGCATCGGCGGGGCGGCCGATGCGGTTGACCGCGGTGTAGCCGGCGAGCCAGGCGAGGCTCGTATAATCGTCGCGCTCGCCATAAGGCTGGTCACTGACATCGACTCCGGGAGAATAGACATCGCCCACCTTGGAGGCGATGTCATAGGCTGTCGTCCACTGGCGGTCGTTGCCCGCCTCGCGGGCAATGGTCAGCATCGTTTCGAGCCATTTCTCGGGATTGGCGGGACGGGTGGTCAGCGGTGGCCGCTGGGCGAGCAATTGCCGCGCGGCGAGCGCCTGCCCGCTGTTGCGCAGCTGATTGGCGCGGTCCATCAGCAGGCCGGGATCGCCTTCGAAACTCGGCCCCAGCTGGGCAAGGCGAAGCGATGCGTCGGACGCATTGGAGCGCAAGGCCAGCCTGGTGTCGAACAGCGGGCGCTTGGCGGCCGAAGCGAGCGGCATCATCCGCAGCGCGCCCGTAATGTCGCCCCCGCTGATCAGCGCGTCGATCCGCCGGTCATGATCCTCGGGCGTGAAGGTCGCGCTGAACTGGGTGAGCAACCGGCTCTCGTCCGCGGGCGAGAGGGATCCGCCGATCCAGGTCTTGCGCGCGATTTCCCGGGCTTCATCGCCGCGCCCGACGGCCTTCAGCGCCAGCGCGTAGCGGGCCTGGCCGGTCAGGCTGAGCGGCGGAAACCGGGTGAAGAAGCCTATCACGTCCTGCGGCGCCAACGCGTCGATATTGATGGCCTTCTCGGCGGTCTTGCGCAGGCCGGTCTCGCCCGGCCAGCCGGGATGGATGAGCAGGAAGGAGGCGTAGGAGGAGAAAGGCAGACTGTCGGTCTGGCGCAGGCTGTTCCACTGGGCAACCGCGCCGCTCAGATCGGCCGGCATCGCGTAAGGCGGAGGGGAGGGCAGCGGCTGCTGCTGCATCGCCTGTTGCAGCGGTAGGACTGCGCTCTGCATCGCGGCGGGCATCAGCGCGGCCATACTGCCCGGACGAACGCCGACGCTCACTGCCGCCACCGAAGCGACGGAGACACCGGCCAATCCCAGAATCCACACCTTTTTATGCATGCTGGACAGAATAGCGACCCCCTCCTTATCAGGCCATGAACGGCCACCCCGGAGAGAACATGTCCCGAACGCCGGTCCAGGAGAAGGAGGATTTGATGTTTCGCGGTTCTTTACCGGCTCTGGTGACTCCTTTTTGCGACGAAGCGTTTGACGAAGGCGCGTTTCGCGATTTCGTCGAATGGCAGATTGCCGAAGGAAGTCATGGCCTTGTTCCGTGCGGGACGACTGGCGAAGCCTCCACGCTCGATTTCGAGGAGCATTGGAGCGTGGTCGAGATCTGCGTCGATCAGGCGCGGGGACGCGTGCCGGTGGTGGCCGGCTGCGGCTCGAATTGCACGCGATCGGCCAGGGCCAACATGAAGGCGGCGGCCGAGCGAGGCGCCGACGCCGCGCTCTGCGTGGTGCCCTACTACAACAAACCCAGCCAGGATGGGCTCTATGCCCATTTCGCTGCGCTTGCCGAGGCAAGCGCGCTTCCGATCCTGGTCTACAACGTGCCCTCGCGCACCGTCGCCGACATATCGGTCGAGACGCTTGGCCGGCTCGCCGGGATCGACACCATTGTCGGAGTCAAGGATGCGAGCGGCAACCTCGCGCGGGTCTCGGCTCAGCGCATCGCCTGCGGCACCGGTTTCGCCCAGCTTTCCGGCAATGACGACATGTCGCTCGGCTTCATGGCAATGGGCGGGGTCGGTTGCGTCTCGGTGAGCGCCAATGTCGCGCCACGGCTCTGCGCGGATTTCCAGAATGCCTGCCTCGCAGGCGACTGGCCGCAGGCGCTCGCGCTGCAGGACCGGCTCTATCCGCTCCACGCCGCCCTGTTCAGCGACGCCTCGCCCGGACCGACCAAATATGCGCTCTCGCGGCTTAGGCCGGGGTTTCCCGAGGGCCTTCGACTGCCGATGACCCCGGCCTCCGCGGCGAGTCGGCGCGCAGTCGATTCCGCGCTGGAGCATGCCGGATTGATTTGACTCCCCGGCCATCCTGGCAAAAGCCGGCATCTCCCTTATCTTCCAGCTATTCACATCCAGCGAAATGAGATCCCGGCTTGGCCCGGGATGACGAAAGACAGAAAATGGTCCGCCCGCGAACCGCCACGTTCGACAAGAAGAAGGTCGTCGCCGAGAATCGGCGGGCGCGCTACGATTATGCGATCGAGGAGACGTACGAGGCCGGGATCGCGCTGACCGGGACCGAGGTGAAGTCGCTTCGTTTCGGCGAGGGCTCGATCGCCGAAAGCTATGCCGAGGTGAAGGAGGGCGAGGTCTGGCTGATCAACGCCAATGTTCCCGAGTTCAGCCACGGCAATCGCTACAATCACGAGCCCAAGCGGCCTCGCAAGCTGCTGCTCACTGCGCGAGAGATCAACAAGATGTTCGGAGCGGTCGCCCGCCAGGGAATGACCCTGGTTCCGCTTTCGGTCTATTTCAACAGCCGCGGCCGGGCCAAGGTCGAGCTCGCCATCGCCCGCGGCCGCAAGGCGCACGACAAGCGCGAGCACGAGAAGGAAAAGGACTGGAAGAAGGAGCAGGGTCGGCTGCTTCGCAATCATGGGTGATATGCGGGCCTGGCTGAAGGCCCATCTCCCCACCCGCGAAACGATCGATTCCTATCGACTGTTGCGGCCGTTCGCCAAGCAGCTCAGCCGGCCCGATTTGTGGCATCTGAACCATCGCTCGGTGCCGCGCGCCGTCGCGCTGGGCCTCGGCATCGGAATCGTCATACCGTTCATGCATATCGTGCTTGCAGCGATCCTCGCCATTCCGGTTCGGGCGAATGTCTGGGTGGCCGGCGCATTCACCTTGCTGGTCAATCCGCTCACCATCCCGCCACTCTACTGGGCTGCCTACCGGATCGGGCTTTGGGAACTCCACCACGAGGCGCTCGGCCCCAATCCGGCCGCGGCCCAGGAAGCCTCGAGCGAGCTCGCCCGGATGCTGTTCTGGCTGCACCATGCCTCGGGCCCGATCGCAATGGGGATCGCGACTCTCGCAATATCGGCGGCTGCGATCGGCTATGCGACGAGCGCGATCGCCTGGCGGCTCTGGGTGCGCGGCAAATGGCGTCGGCGCCACGGCAGGCGGTCGGAGATTTGAATGGCTTGGCGCGGCTGCTATCAGCTGCGCATCACACCCTGACAGGGAAATGGGCTTTCATGCGTAGCGTCCTGATTCTCGTGGCGGCGTCGACCGCCAAATCGGGTTACGTCAAGCCGGGCCAGAAACCCTATCTCGCGCCCGAGCAGCGCGTGCGAAGCTGGTAGGATGGCGAGCGCGGCTTCGTCTTCGAGCTCGGGCTCGCCGCTGAGCTTCGGTCTGGTCGCGATCGTCGCCGCTGCTTCCATTTCGGCCGCTCTCTTGCTGTGGGCGCTTCGCGAGCCGGTCTTCGCAGCCGCTTTCTTCGCGGGAATCGTGGCTGTGGGCGTGCCGCTTCTCTTGGTCGGGCGGCGCGACGGCGGGCGGATCGAGGCGATTGCAGCGCCTGAGCTCGACCGGGCGCTGTTGCGCGCGGCGCTCGACGGATCCTCGGATGCGCTGGCGGTTACCGATCTCGACGGCGAGTTGATGACCTGCAATTCGACCTGGGAGGAGGGGGCGGGCGCCGCCGGGCCACTCGAACTGGACGCGGCGGAGGGCATGCGATCTGCGATGGAAGCGGCGCGGCGCGACGGAGCCGCCACTGCGGCGACCGACCGGCACGACGCCGAGATCCGCCTCGCAGGACTTGGTCGGCAATATCTGGTCTGGCGGCTGGTGCGCCGGCGCGAGGCGGATCTTATCGGCGAGGCCCAGCGACTGATCCGCGGCGAAGCCGGGGACCGGCTTGCGCTGGGCGGTGTCAT
>JAQGLD010000518.1 GCA_028293055.1 Alphaproteobacteria bacterium | reverse complement strand
CGACCGGCGGCTCGCAATTGCGCATGCACAATTTGTCCGCTCCCATCGCTGCCGCGGCGCTCGGCGCCTCGCCGGGCAGCAGGCGGATCCTGTCCCCCGGCTGCGGGGGATAGCGGAGTGGAGACCGGCCGGAATCGCCACCCGATCGGCCGCAAACGACGATTTCGCCCGAGTCGCGCGGACAATCGAGATCGGAGATCGAGCGGAAGTAGAAGCGGTAGCGCTTCATTGCCTCGTCCGCAGTCAAGGCGGGCGCCGCGGCGCCGGCAGGACCGGCGAGAAGCAGGAACGTCAGCCCGGCAAATGCCATCAGTCACTCCCCTGCGTCCCCTGCATTCAGGGTCCGGACCCATGCCTTCACATCATTGAAATCGGGCGAAAGGAAGGCGCCGCGAGCCACGCCTCGATGGCCGGCGCCATTCTCGACTTTGCAGTGACGCTGGCCTATCGCCGGCCCGAAATAAGCAAAGGGGATGCACATTGAAGGTCAGCGGAAGTCACATTCTCGATCGTGTCCTGGTCCTGGAAATGGTTCGGGTGACCGAGGCTGCGGCGGTTGCCGCCTCGCGGCTGATCGGCCGGGGCGACGAGAAGGCCGCGGACCATGCGGCGGTCGAGGCGATGCGCAAGGCGCTCAACGAGCTCGAGCTCGACGGCACGGTCGTCATTGGCGAGGGCGAGCGCGACGAGGCGCCGATGCTTTATATCGGCGAGAAGGTCGGCGCCGCCCAGGGCACCGGTCCGGGCATCGACATCGCGCTCGATCCGCTGGAAGGCACGACGATCACCGCCAAGGCGGGGCCCAACGCGCTCGCGGTGCTCGCCATCGCCGAGAAGGGGTGCCTGCTCAATGCGCCCGACGTCTATATGGAGAAGCTCGCCATCGGCCCCGGCTATCCCGAGGATACGATCAGCCTCGATCGCACCCCGTCGGAGAATGTCCGTTCGATCGCCCGGGCCAAGGGAGTGGAGCCCTCGGAGATCATCGCCTGCGTGCTCGATCGGCCGCGCCATGCCGGCCTGATCCAGGAGCTTCGCATGCTGGGCTGCGGGATCATGCTGATTCCCGATGGCGATGTCGCCGGAGTGATCGCGGTCACCGACCCGGACACCACGATCGACGTCTATATGGGGCAGGGCGGCGCGCCCGAGGGGGTCCTCGCCGCCGCTGCGCTGCGCTGCGTCGGCGGCCAGTTCCAGGGCCGGCTGGTCTTCCGCAACGACGACGAGCGCGCCCGCGCGGCCCGCTGGGGAGTCGAGGATCTCGACCGGATCTACGATCTCGAGGACCTCGCCAAGGGCGACGTGATCTTCGCGGCGACCGGAGTCACCGACGGCTCGCTGCTCGACGGGGTCAAGCGCCGGAAGAATATGATCAGCACCGAGAGCGTGGTGATGCGCGCGTCGACCGGAACGGTGCGCTGGGTCCGCGGCGAGCACCGGAACGAGCCGGGCATCTTCTGAGCCAGGGCCCGGCGCCTGGAGCATCGTCCTGAAAAGTGGATACCGGTTTTCAGCGACGACGATGCGAAAACGAAAGCCTGAGGCATCGTGCGGAAAAGTAGGTACGGGTTTTCCGCCGACAACGATGCGAAGACGAGGCTCTAGTTGACGCGCAGGGTGAAGCGATAGGACGGAAGGCCCTGCGCCGACACGCTCAGGGAGCCTTCGCTGCCGTGCGCCACCAGCATCCAGGGCGAGGCCACCAGCTTCCAATGGCCATTGCCGTCGGGAAGCTGGAAGGACGAGCGCAGCAGATAGTCGCGGCTTCTGCCCTTGGCCGGATCGATCCGGATCCTCAGCGCATAGTCCGCAGTGCTGATCGCCGCGGGCACGCCTTCGCGGACCCGAAGCGCGGGCTGCGCGACGAGACGATCGCCGTCCCTGATTTCGATCCGAACCATATGGTCTGCCCCGCCGACAGGGGCCGCGGCGATTCCGGCCATCGCCGCGACGGCGATCCACATCTTTTTCATCAACAGTCTCCCCACTCCCCGGTCAGTGGATCATGCGGGGGGTGCGGGGGTCAAGCTGCGCTTCGACCCGGAGGGCGGGACCGGAATCGTTGAAAACCGGCGCGTCGCTCGGCTAGCCTCGCTTCGGGGAGGGGCGGGATGACGATCGGCGTGTTTCTGGCGGTGCTCGGGGCGGCCCTGCTCCACGCCGGCTGGAACGCGTTGGTCAAGGTCGGGCTCGACCGTTTCTCCTCGGTGCTGCTGCTCGGCCTGGTCCAGGGCGGCATCGCCTTTCTGCTTCTCCCCTGGTTCGGGCTCCCGCCGTGGTCCGCCTGGCCGTGGGCGATCGGATCGGCGGCGCTGCACAGCGGCTACAAGATCTTCCTGATCCGCGCCTACAGCCATGGCGACCTCAGCCAGGTCTATCCGCTCGCCCGCGGCACCGCGCCGATGATCGTCGCGATCGCCGGAGCGCTGTTTCTCGGCGAGACTCCATCGGCCCTGCGCATCGCTGCGATCCTCGCCATCGCCGGCGGGATCATGCTGATGGCGAGCGGCGGGCCTGACCGGCGGCTCTCGCGAACCGCCTTGCTCTACGCGCTGGCCACCGCCGGCTTCACTGCGAGCTATACGATGGCCGACGGGATCGGCGCGCGCATCGCAGGCGCAGCTTCGCCCTTCACCTTGGCGATGTTCGTGTTCGACGGGCTGTTCATGCTTGGTTTCGGCCTCGCCACGCGCGGCGGTCGGGCGGTGGCGGCCCTGCTCCCCGCCTGGCGGAGCGGAGTCGCCGCCGGAGCGATGTCGCTCGGCTCCTACTGGATCGCCATCTGGGCCTTCACTCTCGCCCCGCTCGCCATGGTCGCCGCCCTGCGCGAGACCAGCGTGCTGTTCGCGATGTTGATCGCCTTCCTGCTGATGCGGGAACCGATCCCGCCTCGCCGGTGGGCGGCCGCGGGCCTGATCCTCGTGGGAATCGTGATGATGCGATTGTGAACCACGGCGCGCCGAATTCCTGGCTGAGTCCGGGCCGGGGTAGGGGTGGGTCGGTCAGACGCGGCAATGACTATTCGGGCAGCCAGAGTCCGGTTCTTTTCCACACCTTTCTTCGCGCACGGATTCACGCGGCCCGCTTAATGGCCTAGGCATCGTCCGATGCTGATGGCTTCCTCACTCGTCTGCGGCGTTTCGCGATCGATCCTCGGCCAGCCGTGGCGGTGGCGGGGATCCTCGTCGGACGCGGCCGATGCGGATTTCCGGCCCGACGACCTGATCGACCAGCTGCTTATGGCGCGCGGCATCGTGCGCGACGAGCTCGACCGGCACCGCGAGCCGACGATCCGCGGTTTCATGCCCGATCCGTCGCTGTTCCGCGACATGGACAAGGCGGCCGAACGGATCGCCGACGCGCTGGAGGCGGACGAGCCGATCACCATCTTCGGCGATTACGATGTCGACGGGGCGACCTCGGCCGCGTTGCTGATCCGGCTGCTCCGCGATCTCGGCGGCGATCCCGGAGCCTACATTCCGGACCGGCTGATGGAAGGCTATGGCCCGTCGGGCGAGGCGCTGGTCAAGCTGGCCGAAGCCGGCGCCAGGCTGATCGTCACCGTCGATTGCGGCGCCCAGGCCTATGAGGCGCTGGAGATGGCGCGCGACGCCGGGGTCGATGTCATCGTCGTCGACCATCACAAATGCGCTTCGGAGCTTCCCAAGGCGCTGGCCCTGGTCAATCCCAACCGGCTCGACGAGAATGACGAGGCTGCGAGTCATGGCCATCTCGCCGCGGTCGGAGTCTGCTTCCTGCTCGGCGCCGCATTGATCCGGCTGCTGCGGACCCGCGGCCATTTCCAATCCCGGCCCGAGCCCAAGCTGATCGAATTGCTCGACCTGGTCGCGCTCGGCACCGTCGCGGACGTGGCGCAGCTGCGTGGCCTCAACCGAGCCTTCGTCACCCAGGGGCTCAAGGTGATGGCGAAGCGCCGCAATGTCGGCCTCGCCGCCTTGCTCGACGCGTCGCGGCTCGGCCGGGCGCCGACCTGTACCGATCTCGGCTTCGCTCTCGGTCCGCGGATCAATGCCGGCGGGCGGGTCGGCAAGTCGGATCTCGGCGTGCGGCTCCTCACCACCGAGGATCCCGCCGAGGCCGCCGCGATCTCGGCCGAGCTGGACCGGCTCAACGAGGAGCGGCGGGTGATCGAGGCTTCGGTCTGCGAGGCCGCGGAAGCCTTGTGCGGCGCGCAGGGCAATCGCGCGGTCCTGCTGGTCGCCGCCGAGGGCTGGCATCCCGGAGTGATCGGGATCGTCGCCGGCCGGCTCAAGGAGAAAAGCGGCCGGCCGGCCATCGTCGTCGCGATCGGCGAGGACGGGCTCGGCAAGGGATCGGGCCGATCGATCGGCGGAGTCGATCTCGGCGCAGCGATCCTCGCCGCCAAGGAGAGCGGCCTGCTGGTCGCCGGCGGTGGCCATGCCATGGCGGCCGGGCTGACCGTCGAGCGCGGCAAGATCGAGGCGCTGACCGAATTTCTCGACTCCAGGCTCGCGGCAGACATTGCGCGCTGCCGCGACGATCGCGCGCTGCTGCTCGACGCGGTGCTGGCGCCCGGCGGGGTCTGCCCGAGCCTGTGCGACGCGCTCGAGGTCGGCGGCCCCTATGGCGCCGGGTGGCCCGCGCCCAGGGTGGTTGCCGGCCCGGTGCGGGTGATCAAGGCGGATGTCGTGGGCAACAATCATCTGCGGGTCATCGTCGCCGGGGACGACGGCAAGAGGATCAAGGCGATCGCCTTCCGAATGGCCGACAGCGCGCTTGGCCAGGCGATGCTCGGCGCGCTGCCGCACCGCAAATTGTGGGTCGCCGGCCGGGTCAAGCGCGACGAATATGGCGACCGGGTCGCAGCGGAACTCCATCTCGAGGACGCTGCCTGGGCGGACTGATGACGGATGGTTGACCACCGGTGCCGCTGTGCCTAAGTGCCGCCTTCGCCTTCCGGCCCCATCGTCTAGCGGTCTAGGACGTCGCCCTTTCACGGCGAAAACACGGGTTCGATTCCCGTTGGGGTCACCAAGGATTTCAATGGGTTAGCACCTGTTGGACGCAATCCGTCAAATATCCGTCAAATATCCGACGGTGGACGCAGTCGGATCTCCGGGGACGAATGTCTGCGCATTCGCGCGAAAATGGCCGCGAGGCGTCACTGACAACGGCATTTTTTCGCCGCCGTGAGTGCAAGACGGGCGGGGAGCCGGTGAGCGACGGGGTTTTTAGGGCGCGGATCGAACGTATGAAAGCTGTCGTTGCCGGCGACGGGCGATCGACGATGCAAAAGAGCCGGCCAGGCGGGCGTTGATTCCAGTGGGAAAATCCATTCGATCATAGCGGGCGAGATCAAGCGCTCCGCTCCAATAGCAAACTGGCAGATATCGGCCTGGAGTTGGTGTTCACCATCGTGCTGCCACGCTGCTGCTACTGGCTGCCCGCTATTACCCCGGTGTCCCGCGGAATAGCCGCTGAAGCGCCGGCGGCGAAGGTGCCCCATCGACCGATGGGGCACCTCGCTGTTGCTCTTTTCCTGATCGCCAGCCATTCTGCCCTTAGGGGGAGCGCCATGTCGGATGATGCGCGGAACGACATTGCGGAGGGTCAGGGCGCCAGTTCCGTCCCGGCAGACGAACCTGGGGGGGACGGCATGGACATCCACAAAGCCCGCCCGTGGCACGGCTGGCGAGAGTTCCTCAAGGAGATTGCGACGATTGTCTGCGGGATCGTGATCGCCATCGCCTTGGAGCAGGTCGTCGAACAGTTACACTGGCGCCACGAGGTGGCCGTTGCGCGCCGCGCCCTCGCTGCCGAAATCTCGCGGAACGATCGAGTCTTTGCTTTCCGGGTTGCAGCCGCCCCGTGCATCGCCCGTCGGCTGTCAGCGATCGAGCTTCTTGCCGAGCGGACGGCCCGGCACGAGCCGGTTTTGGCTGTCGAATCCGTCATGCCAGATACGGGTGATGCCCTCCGGGACAATGTTTGGCAGGCGCATCGGGCGTCTCAGACCCTCACCCATTTTGACGACGACACGCTCGCTCTTCTGAGCGCCTATTATCAGCAGCTAGGCTATTCAAACCTTGGTATGACGCAGGAGGGCGAGAGTCAGGCCGCGCTGAGTCTCCTTGAAAGCGACCCTTCGCGCCTCGCTCCCTCGGACATTTCTGCAATTCGGATCGGTGTGCAGCGCGCCCGTGCAGTCGGCACAATCCTGGCGGCAATCGCCCGCGAAGAGCTCGAAACTTCGAAGCGGCTCAATATCACCGCTCCGTCTGCGGATGCTGCGCGCCTCGCTTTCGTTTGTCGCCAGATATAGGCGGAGCCGATGCTCGCATCGGTTAACCCATAGGGCACGGCCCGCGCCCAGCGCATGGTGCCCGAAAGCGGACGTCTGCAGCGCCAAGGGCTAGAGGTCCGCTTTTCGGCTCGGCGGCCGGAAAGTGGACCGCCCGCTCCCGGCCAGACCCGGCCGTTCCGCTTCGCGCCAGAGCCAGACGTTTGTGGCCTCGGATGAAATCGCCAAATGCGGACGCTTGTTCACGCAGACGAGCCAGGATTGCTCTCCACCCATTGCGGAGGTGAGGAGCGGCTTGCTGCCGATCATGACCGCCCAACTCATGCTGCTGGATGGGCTTCGTTACGACCGCTGGAGTGGCAAACCTCGATTCGAGCCGCTCCTGACGCTCGTCCGCATTATCCTGCCGATCACGGGTGCGGGGGCGAAGCGGGGCGCTCAGCAAGCTTCGCCAGAGGCTTTGCAGAGACGCGGCGCGCAGATAAGAGTCGGCCCTTGAGGGCTTCGGCTTTCGAGCCCGGGAGGGGGCGTGGAACAAGGTGTGCCAGTGACGCCAACCCCTGTTCGCACCGATCATGCGCTCGAACGCCTGGTCTTCTTTTCTGATGCCGTCTTCGCGATCGCAATCACGTTGCTCGTAATTGATGTTCACGTGCCCCATCTTTCGCGCGCCGCGTCGGACGTCGATTTCTGGTGGTCGCTCGCCAGGCTCTCACCGAGCTTCGTCGGCTATGCAGTCAGCTTCGCGGTGATCGGCGCCTTCTGGTCGGGCCATCATCGCAGCTTCCTTCTCGCCGGGCGGTATGACGGGCGGATCATCCCGTGGAATCTCGCACTGTTGGGCGCGGTCGCCTTTATCCCCTTCGTTACTGCGTTCATGAGCGCCTATAGCGGATTGCGCGTTCCCACCCTCGTCTATTGTGGGTGGCTTCTGGTCACCGCGCTTCTGAACATGCGGGTCGTTCGAATAGCCTGCGGCCCGTCGATGGCTGCACACGAGATCGAAAAGGAAGAAACCGACGCCGTATGGAGACGGAGCCAAAGCGTTGCGCTGGGCGCGGCGAGCGCTTTCCTCCTCAGTCTCTTCGTGCCGATGATCGGGCAAATTGGGCTGGCAACAATTCCCCTGTGGCGGCGCTTATTAACGCGGAGGCACAAGGCGGAATGATCGCTAGGCGCGGCCGGGCGGACGCGGCGCGCTCCAATCCTGCCGGCAGCGCGCAACGCGCTGAGGCCCTCATCTAGTATGTGGCGATATGGCCTCACCCGCCAGCGGCCACCCGGAGTCGCCCACACGGTGAAGGTTCATCTCAAAAATCTGCACCGAACCCCCGTCCGGACGAACGATCTCGCCGATCTCTCGCCAATTGCCCTCGTGCAGCCGCGCCGTGTACCTGATCGTCACCGGGCCGGAGGGGATGCTCCAGACATAGCCGTCGGCAGTGAGCTTCATCGGGAAATCACCGGCCCGACCCTGCGCATAGGAGTGAAGGGTGTAATTGCTGCCCGCGGGATCGAACGAAATGACGCCGAAGGCATTGAAAGCGGCCGGCTGGCCGCTGGTCTCGAAGCTCTTGCCCTCGACTACCTTGATCGATCCGCTCAGCATCGGGCCGATCCGCTCAGTCTGGAGGATTTCATGTCTCCCCTGCGGCGTCTGTGCCCAGCCCGGCCCTTCCCAGCGGCCGTCCATCCAGGACAGAGGCCGCATTGCATCCCGCTCGCTCTGGATTAGAGCCGCGGGATCCGGAGCGCCCGGTTGAGACAGGGCACTGGACGCCCCCCATAGCAACGAGATTCCAATCGCAGGATAAAGCGCGCGCATTACCGGTCTCCTTGTGGTTCCATTCGACGCTATCGCGGGTGTAAATCAAGGCTATTTGGTGCCAGTCGAAGGATGGGTCTGGAAACCCCCGCCGCCGAAGGCGGCGAGCCCGGGCTACAGGATCGTGTCGGCGAAGTGGGCTGGAATGAATCGAAGTGTCGCCCCGTCCAACGCCTCTTCTCGTGCCGCGCCCGTGCAGTGCGCGTCGGAAAACGCCACGCGCGACATGTTGTCCCTGTGGGAGAACGTCCGTGTCGAAATGGGGGGCGCTCGTCCTTATCAATATAATTCGGATTCGAGCAACAACGACATAGATACGACAGCGGAGGTGCACCCGATCCAGGTCTCGGCTGGCAGCTATGCCT